>JAYTWT010000276.1:0-9416 GCA_043743295.1 Alphaproteobacteria bacterium
TGGCCAGAAACCTGTTGGGGACCAGACGATGAAGGCAATGTCTTGGGGCGAACACATCACCTCGAAGGTCGAGGGCCATGTGTTGGTGGTGACGATCGACAAGCCGCCGTTCAACCATGTGTCGGTGGATCTGATGAGCGACCTAGCCCACTGCCTTGAGGCCGGGGACAAGGAAACCCGCATCCGGGCCAGCGTGATCCAGGCCGACGGCAAGGCGTTCTGCGCCGGGGCGGATTTCGCCACGCCGGGTGATAGCGTGGGTTCGGGCATGTCGGGCATCAACGCACTGTATGATCAGGCCGTGCGGCTGTTCTCGATTGAGAAGCCCATCGTCGCCGCTGTGCAAGGCGCGGCCATCGGGGCGGGTCTGGGCCTGGCGATGGTCGCTGACTTCCGGGTGGCCTCGCCCGAGGCGCGGTTTGCGGCCAATTTCGTGAAGCTGGCCTTCCACCCCGGCTTTGGCCTGACCCACACCCTGCCGCGGGTGATCGGCGAGCATCGCGCCAACCTGATGTTCCTGACAGGCCGCCGCGTGAAGGCGGAGGATGGTCTGGGCTGGGGTCTGGTGGACGAGGTGGCGCCTGCCGAAGGCTTACGCGCCGCCGCCCTGGCCCTGGCCACCGAGATCGCCGAGAACGCACCGCTGGCCGTGGTGGCCACCCGCAAGACCCTGCGCGGAGACCTCGCCGCCGCCGTCCGCGAACAGACCAACCACGAACACATCCAGCAGACCGCGCTTAGGGCCACGGATGATTTCGCCGAGGGCGTCCGGGCTGTCTCCGAACGCCGCGTGGGGAATTTCCAGGGGCGGTAGGGGCGTCAGTGGCAGTGCGAATGGGTTCCGAGCTTTAGGATGACGCCCCACCCAATACCGCTCATCCCGGCGAATGCCGGGATCCAGATGCTAGAGCTAGGAGGCCACCCTTTAATCTCAGAGCCAAGCAAGCCGACGTTTATGGCTTACGATCTGGGTCCCGGCATTCGCCGGGATGAGCGGAAGTTGTTGTGTTTCCTGGGTACTTAAGTCGCCCCATCAAAGCCTTCATCGAGGGACTGCCATGAAGATCGCCGAGCACGACACCGACTTTGGCCACGATCTGCTGGAAAGCCTGCAAGAGGTCCGTGACCATCTGGATGGCAAAATCGCCCTTCCGGCTCGGGTCATCGCGCCGATGACCGCCGCACGGGTCAAGGCGATCCGCAAGAGCGTCGCCAGGAGTACAAAGGCGTTCGAGCGCCGCTTCCGGGTCCCGGCCCGCACCCTGGAAGGCTGGGAGCAAGGCCGCCGGATCGACATCGCCGCCGCCGTCCTGATGACCGTCATCGCCAAGGACCCTGAAGCGGTGGAGCGCGCGCTGGCTGAGGATTAGGGGTGGGATGCAGGGGTTTGTTGCTTCAAACCCCCGGCTTCGCTCGCTATTCCCGAGGTATCCGCTCTCCTTCGCCTGCGATCTGTCCCCCTTTTGCTGGGAAACAGTAGGCGTTTAGCCGCGAAAGCCGCTGCGACGCTATCGTTCGGCCAGCGTTTTCTGCATGAGGCCGATGCCCATCGCGTAGACGCTCCTCGTGAACGCGATGCAAGCGTCGTCGGTCATGCCCGCAGGCTCGAACTCGCCTGTCCAGGTGAAGCGGGTGGACTGCGCATCGATCGCCTCAACCGCCATGGTCGCGCGGTAGGCGGCATAGGGAAGCGACGACGTGACGATGGAGTAGCTATAACTGTACGGCGTTTCCGCTTCCAGGCGATCGACAATCCTGCGACCGTCGTCGAGGATCAGCGTGCGCAACGCGCCAAGGCCTTGACCCTCCTTGACGCACGCCTCCGGCGGCCGCCCCGACCATTTGCCCGTCTCGCCGAAATCGCCAAGCAGGCTCCAAAGCTCGTCAACCGAAAGATCGAAAACGTGCTGGGCGGTTACAGTCAGCATTCGTGGCTCCGTACAGTGGTGAATTGGCGCGGGCATCAGACTGTCTCACCGACCATGGCTTCGCTCAAGACACGCCAAGCCTTTTCACGCTCGGGACCGAGGCGAGAGTTGGGACATTGCCGGAGAGAGCCTGCACATATGCACCGACCGCCGCAACCGCCAGACGGGGTTCGGGGCCTTGCGCGCCGCCGAGCGGATCGGCCGTCCGCTCGCCAACAAGGACACGGCCTCGAGCGCGTGCTCGGTCGCGCGGTCGCCCGGCGCGCACCGGGTCGCAAGACGGCGGTGACGCAGATGCAGCAACTATCCCTGCTATAAGCGGCAACGGGGCCTGTTGGACCCGTCACCGGATTATCCAGGTCCCCGGATTATCCAGCGAGAGTCTGAAGCTCGCGTCGCGCTGACATGATGCAGACATCCGGGGGCGACCGAGCGTGCGATCTGCGCGCATGGTTCCACCGTGGCTCCAAGTCTGCTATTCTCTCAAAGTGATCCGCGCCCATCCCGTCTCTCCGACCGACGCTGAGGCCGACGCCGCTTTCGTGGCTGCCGTCGACGCTGGTCAGGCATCGCTCGACGTCGGGAAAAGCGTTCCTTACGAGCCCGTGCGGCGCTGGCTGCTGTTCTGGGGTACAGATCAAGAAGGCCCGCCCCCGAATTGCCCGTGATCTTCTCTCGCGAGGCGATTGAAGACTTGGCATCGATACGTAGCTACATCGGCGAACGAAGCCCCGCTGCGGCCTCCCGCATCGCCGTTCAACTGGTTGCTGCGTGCGACAGGCTAGAATACCTTCCTGAAAGCGGCCGACCAGGGTGGTCGTAGGAACGCGCGAGACCACAACGATTTGGCCTTACGTGATTGTCTATCGGATCGCGCCTGAGGCGGTCGAGATCGTCCGGGTTTGGCATGGTGCACAGGACCGGTGAAGCTTCGCGCGGCTCGCGATCCAGGCCCACCACAACAACTGTCCCTGTTCAAGCTGTCTCAGCGACGGGGGTCACTTCACCGTGTTTCGAAGGGAGCTTTTGACCGTGGCTGACTACAAAGCGCAGATCATCAAGACCCTCGGGCGCGTTCGCGAGTATGTAGATAACTTCGGAGCGCACCTGCCAGCGCAAGTCGACGTGGCGGCGCTCGGCGTCATGGAGAAGGCACCGTTCATCGCGATGTGTCTGAGGGAGAGTCTTATCTGGCGCGTCGAGGAACAAGCGCGTAACGCGCTATCCGCGCTTGAGCGCGGCGATCAGTCCACTGGCATCGTGCTTGCGCGCTGCGTGACCGAAGCCACCGCCATGATGTGGCGTCTGCGCAGCCTCGTGGAGAAGCGCGGCATACGCGAGTCTGGTTCTCTACATGACGACCTCTCGCGAATGTGGCTGGGCTCCAAGAACGATCCTGCGATGCCGCAGGCGTTCAACATCCTGACGATGATTGATCACCTCGACGCAGAAATCCCACATGCCCGGCACAATTACGACATGCTCAGCGAGGTTGTTCACCCGAACTGGACCGGCGTCGCGGGGCTCTACTGTCAGGCAGACTATGATCAGCACACTGCGCGCTTCGGTCGAGGTCTTCGCGGCAATCACAACACTGTCGCGGCCGCCAGTCTCCTGTTGGGTGCTCTGGGCCTCTTTCAACACGCCTACAACGGACTTGGCGACCTGCTCCCGAACTGGCTAGCGGAGCTGACGCAGATCTAGGGCGACGACGACAATTGCCGAGACAGCCGCTTGCAATCTAGTCGTTAGACTCTGTGAGTCCGTTGACAGGTCCAACAGACCCCGTTGCCCACACGAACCTACACGAACGGGCCCGCGCGCCGACCGCCCCGCTGGGGGTCCCGGTCTTGCGCGGCAGCGCAAACCGGGATGACGGCTCTGAGGGGATGAAGCCCCCTCCGGCGCTTTGCGCCACCTCCCCCACATCGCGGTGCGCGCTGGGGGAGGACCTGTTTTTGGTGTCTTTAGTGTTTTTCGTGGTCCCCCTACAGCCGCCCGATCTGCGCCAGTTCCCGCGCGGCACCGATGAGCGCGGGGTGGGGGTGCAGGACCAGATAGGTCGGGATGGCACGGACATAGTCTGAGAGCCGTCCCTTGGCTTCGAAGCGGGCGCGGAATTCGCCCTTGGCCAAACGTTCGGCGATGCGCGGCGCAATGCCGCCGGACACATAGACCCCGCCGCGCGCGCCGAAGGTCAGCGCCAGATCGCCGGCCACCGATCCCAGGATTCCCACAAACCGGTCCAGCGCCTCCGCCGCCAAGGGATCACCCACCAACCCTTCGGTGGTGACCGCAACTTCATCGACGAGTGCGGGTGCTTGCCCCTTGAGGTCCGCCAACACGCAATAGAGGTCATAGAGGCCCTGGCCCGACAACACCCGTTCCTTGGACACCCGACCGAACCGGGCGTGGAGCCGACGCCAGACCTCCATCTCGACGTCGTCCGAAGGTGCGAAGCTGGCATGGCCGCCCTCGGTCGCGATAGCGATATCGCCGCGCTCGTTGCGGGCCAGGGCGGCAACCCCAAAGCCCGTCCCAGCCCCCAACGCCACCACGGGCGCCTCATGCGCGCGGGTTCGCTCCGGACCCAGCACCCGCAGATCGGGTCCCTCCAGCAAGGGCGCGGCGAGGGCCTGGGCGGCGAAGTCGTTGATCAGTTTGACGGCCTCAAACTCGAACTGTGCGAGCAGTTCGCCCTCGGACACGGTCCAATCGAGGTTGGTGAACACGATCTCACCGTCCAGTACCGGTCCGGCGACGGCGATAACGGCGCGCGGCGGCGGTTTGCCACCGGATGCGGCCACCAGATACTCTGTCACAATCTCGGCAAGGCTGGCCCGGCCTCGGCAGGCGTAGGTGCGGGGATGGCGGGCGTGGCCTTGGGCGTCGACCAGAGCGAAGCGGGCGTTGGTGCCGCCGACATCGCCGACCAGGCCTGTCCACTGTTGCTTCACGTCAGGCGTCCTCGAACAGGGCGCAGGCCCCGGCGTCTGCAGGGCCAACGACGTGGCGCATCCAGCCGAACAGTTCGCGGCCATAACCGGTGCCGGGCTGGCGGCGGGTTGCGGGTTCGCGGGACAGCAGCTCGCGCGGATCGAGGTGGATATCCAGCGCCCCGGTCTCGGCATCCAACCGCAGGATGTCGCCGTTTCGCACGTAGGCCAGCGGCCCACCGCCTGTGGCTTCCGGGGTCATGTGGATGGCGGCGGGCACCTTGCCGCTGGCCCCGGACATCCGACCATCAGTGACCAGGGCGACCTTGAACCCCTTGTCGAGCAGGACGCCCAACGGCGGCGTCAGGGCGTGAAGTTCCGGCATGCCATTGGCGCGCGGACCCTGGAAGCGCACCACCGCGATGACATCGCGGTTGAGCTCACCGCGCGAGAAGGCGGCCATAAGGTCGTCCTGATCGTCGAACACCGCCGCCGGGGCCTCGACGACGCGGTGTTCCGCTTTGACGGCAGAGGTCTTGATCACACCGCGCCCCAAAGGCCCCGAGACCATGCGCATCCCGCCCTCGGCCTCGAAGGGGTCATCCGCCGGGCGCAGGATGTCGCGGTTCAGACTAGCCGCCGCCCCATCCCGCCAGACCAGCTTGCCGTCCTCAAGGAACGGCTCTTGCTGATAGCGGCGAAGACCCTTGCCGGCGACCGTCGTCACATCGTCATGCGCCAGGCCATGGGCCAGCAAGGTGCGGGTGACGAAGCCCATGCCCCCGGCCGCGTGGAAGGCGTTCACATCCTCGCTGCCGTTCGGATAGACCCGCGTGATCAACGGCGTCACATGGCTGAGGTCGTGGAAGTCCTGCCAGTCAATCAGGATGCCCGCCGCGCGGCCCATGGCCAGGATGTGCAGCGTGTGATTGGTCGACCCGCCGGTGGCCAGCAGGCCCGCGATGGCGTTGACCATGCTCTTGGCGTCGATGACCGCTGAGAAGGGTGTGTATTCGTTGCCGCCATCACGGATCGCTACGGCGCGCTTGGCGCAGGCGGCGGTCAGAGCGTCGCGCAAAGGCGTGTTGGGATGCACGAAGGCGGCGCCCGGCAGGTGCAGGCCGGTCATTTCCATCATCATCTGATTGGAGTTGGCGGTGCCATAGAAGGTGCAGGTGCCCGGCCCGTGATAGGACTTCATCTCACTGTCGAGCAGTTCGTCGCGGGTCGCCTTGCCTTCAGCATAAAGCGCGCGGGTGCGGGCTTTCTCGGCGTTGGAGATGCCGGAACTCATCGGCCCGCCCGGCACGAACAGGGTCGGCAGATGTCCGAAGGCGGCAGCCCCCATGAACAGGCCCGGCACGATCTTGTCACAGATCCCCAGCATCAGGGCGGCATCAAACGCATCATGGGTCAAAGCAATGGCCGTGCTCATCGCGATCACGTCGCGCGAGAACAGCGACAGCTCCATGCCCGGCCGCCCTTGCGTGACCCCGTCGCACATGGCGGGCACGCCCCCTGCGTACTGGGCCGTCGCGCCCACCTCCTGCGCGGCTTGGCGCAGAATGTCTGGGAACCGCTCATAGGGCTGATGGGCCGAGAGCATGTCGTTGTAGGCTGAGACGATGGCCAGGTTCGGCGCGGTCGGATCGCGCATCCGCTGTTTGTCGCCGTCAGGTGAGGCGGCGAAGGCGTGGGCCCAGTTGGCGCACGACAGTTTGCCTCGGCCCGGTCCCGCTTGCCGCGCGGCCTCCATGCGCTCCAGATAGTCGGCGCGCGCTTCCCGGCTGCGTTCGACGATCCGCTGGGTGACCTCGGCGGTGACGCGATTGAGGGGCATGAGCGTTACAGGCTCCAGAATATCCGCACCGGTGCGGTCGATTGAGCGATCAGGCGGCCCACCGGCAGGTCTTCCCCCGCCAGCGCGCGCCACATCACCTCGCGCTTAGCCGGGCCAGCGATCAAGAGGAAGATGGCCCGCGCGTTCAGCAGCGCGCTCAAGGTCAGCGTGATCCTGGCCAGCGGCGGGTTGCCCAGGCCTGCGGGAACCGGGCGGGTAAGGTCTGCGGTGGTCATGGCGGCCTCCAGGCTCGGATCGCCAGGGATCAAGGACGCCACATGGCCATCCTCACCCATGCCCAACATCATCGCATCAAACGGCAGCAGTTCGCTCAGGCGGACCCAGTCTGGTAGCGGCCACAGCGGCAGAAAGGTCGCTGCGGCAGCCTCGCCCTGCAACAAGCGCTCGTGGACGATGCGCTGATTGGCCTCGAGATTGTCGGCATCGAGACAACGCTCATCTGAAAGCGTGATGGTCACCCGCGCCCAGTCCATCGGCGTTGCGGCCAGCCGATCGAACACCGGCCCCGGCGAGCGTCCGCCGGTCGCCACCAGACTGGCCCGCCCTCGCTGCTCCAGCCCAAACCGAAGGGAGCCCGCGATAGCCGCAGCCGCCGCATCGGCCAGGGCATCGGCATTCGGATAGGTTTCGATCATCGTCCCCATCTTGCCCACATCGCCGCCAGCGCCTAACACAAAGCCATGTCCGACACTGCCCCGCGGGAGGCGTCGCCGCCCCGCATGGCGGCGCCGTCACTGATTGCCGTGATCTTCATCAATATGCTGGGCTTCGGGATCATCGTCCCGTTGCTGCCGTTCTATGCCAAGTCGTTCAACGCTGAGGCGTGGCAGATCGCCCTGGTGTTCTCGGCCTATTCGGCGGGTGCCTTTTTCGGCGAACCGTTCTGGGGGCGGCTGTCGGACAAATATGGTCGCAAGCCCCTGTTGATCTCGACCCTGACCGGCAACTTCCTCTGCTATCTGGCGTTGGCCTTTGCGCCCAATGTCTGGGTGGCGCTGTTGATCCGGTTCCTTGGCGGGTTGGCCAGCGGCAACGGGGCGGTCATCCAGGGCTATCTCGCCGACGTCACCCCGCCGGAAAAGCGCGCACGGGCCATGAGCTATCAGGGTGCGGCCTGGAACATCGGCTTGATCGTCGGCCCATCGGTCGGCGGCCTGTTCGCGCGGCCCAGCGCCGGGCCGATCGGCTTTCAGATCCCACTGTTCATCGCCGCAGGCCTTTCATTCCTGTCGATGATCTCCATCGTCCTGTTCATCCGCGAGAGCCGCAATCGGCAGGCCACGGTGACCGAGCGCCCCAACCGCTGGGCCGCTCTTGGCGAGGCCGTGCGCCATCCGGTGATCGGGCGGTTGATGCTGCTGACCTTCCTGGTCGGCTTTGCCTTCACCGGTATCGAGAGCACCTTCGGCCTTTGGACCCAATCGAAGTTCGGATGGGGGCCGAAGGAGATCGGTCTGGCCTTCGTCTTCGTCGGGATCACAGCGGCCTTCATGCAAACGTTCGTCACCGGACCGATGTCGGAACGCTTTGGGCCGGGCCGGATGCTGGCGCTGGGCATGGGGATCACCCTGGTCGCCATCAGCCTGCAGCCCTTCTCAACCGGCCCAGCCATGGTGATCGCGCTGATGTGCCTGACCGCCGCGGGCCAGTCTGTTGCTTGGCCGAATGTCAGCGCAATGATCAGCGAGACCGCCGACCCGGACCGCCAAGGCCAGATCTTGGGCCTTAACAACGCCACCGGCGCGATGGCCCGCGTGGTCGGCCCCTTGTGTGCGGGCTTGGCCTTTGCTGGCATCAGCCACGATGGGCCCTTCATCCTGGGCGCGGTTATCGTCGCGCCCTCGATCTGGCTCGCCTTGAGCGCGGCGCGAAGGGCACAGGCCTGGAAGCGCGAGCATCCCTTGAAATGACTTCCGCCATCATCCCTGTGATCCGCACCCCGGCGGAGGAACGCCGCGCGTTGATCGTGCTGCTGAGCGTCATCTTCCTGATGATCGCCGGGTTCGGCCTGGTCATTCCGCTGCTGCCGTTTTTCGCCAAGGCGTTCAATGCGCCAGCTTGGCAGATCACCCTGTTGTTCTCGGCGTTCTCGCTCGGCCAGTTCATCAGTGAGCCCTTCTGGGGCAAGCTGTCGGACCGGATCGGACGCCGACCGGTGATGATCGTGACCATCACGGCGGTGGCGCTCAGCTACGCCGCGTTGGCCTTCGCGCCCAACATCCTGTGGGCCTTCGCGATCCGGTTTGCGACGGGCATCTTCGCGGGGAACATCTCGGTCCTGCAGGCCGCGATGGCCGACATCACGCCGCCAGAGCACCGTGCCGAGCGGATGGGGATCATGGGCGCGGCGTTCAGCGCCGGGTTCATCACCGGCCCGGCGATTGGGGGGCTATTGGCCCAACCCAGCCGGGGTGCCCTGGGGTTTCAGCTGCCGCTGCTGGTGGCCGCAGGCTTTGCGCTGGCGTCGGCCCTTGCGGTGGTCCTGCTGGTCCGCGAGACCCGCCCGGAGCGCGCGATCCCTCCACTAGGCCTTGTCCGGACGTCCCGCCTCAAAGAAGGTCTTGCGCATCCGATCATCCGCCGCGTGCTGATGATCAGCTTCATCGTGATCGTCGGTTTCGCCGGGATCGAGGCCACCTACGGCCTTTGGACGCAGGCACGGTTCGGCTGGGGGCCTCGGGAGATCGGCCT
>JAYTWT010000277.1:0-5299 GCA_043743295.1 Alphaproteobacteria bacterium
CATGACGTCGGCGGCCTCGACACCGCAATTGCCGTCTGCTGGCGCGAGGCCGCAGCCGCAGAGGCCCGCTGGCAGGCAGCCCTGCCCCGCACCACCGCCAGACAAGGCCGAAGCGCCCACGGCCGGAGCTGGTCCAGGCTCAACCACGTGGCGGGGATGGGCCGATAGCGGTCCGCAACGCGTTGGCCACCACCGCCGATGCCTCATCCGTATGCGCGAATGCTCTCGTTTGGAGCATTTATGACAGAAGCGATCTACTCAGCTCCCAGAGGCCATCCTCGCCATTGCAGCCTCACAACAGGTGATATCCGCTGACGTCACAGAGTGATCCTGGGCCCAACCCGGAGACCACCGCCCGGGGGAACGCTGCGAAAAGGGCCAGAGTTTTGGCTATTCGAGCGGGGGCGCTATGCGAACTTTTCACAGGACACTTTTGCTGGCTGGCATGTCCAGCTGCGCCATGACCATGGCCAACATGGCCGGGGCGGCGGAGGCGAATACGACCGGCGATGTCGATGAAGTGATCGTGACCGGCACCCGTTCGACATCGCGCACAGTCACCACCAGCCTGGCCCCGATCGATGTGCTCACCGCCGAAATCTTGGAGAAGAGCGGCAAGCAATCCACCCGGGATCTGATCTCGACCCTGGTGCCCTCCGCCAACAGTTCGAACTCCGGGGCCGGCGCCAGTTTCGCCGTTAAGACGGTGTCGCTCCGCGGCCTGGCCAGCGACCAGACCCTGGTGATGGTCAATGGCAAGCGGCGCCACAACACCGCGATCTTGTTCGTCAACGGCACCACCCAAGCGGGCCAATCCCCGGCTGACCTAGACCTCATCCCGTCTTCGGCGATCAAACGGATCGAAGTTCTGCGCGACGGAGCCTCAGCGCAGTATGGTTCCGACGCTCTAGCCGGGGTGATCAACATCATCCTGAAGGATGACCGAGAGGGCGGATCGTTCACGGCCCTGACGGGCACCACCCTCGAAGGCGACGGCGAGACCCTGCAAGGCTCACTGAACTATGGATTGGGTCTTGGCGAGACCGCGTTCATCAACCTCACCCTCGACGCGCGGACCACCAACCTTGTTGATCGCGGCAATTTCACGCCCGCCACCGCCAACCTCTACTTCCCGATTGCGCCCGGCGTGCCGGACCCGCGCGAGCGGACCATCGACCGCCACGTGTCCCATCCCGGTGCCCCGGCCTCGCAACTCTATGGGCTGGGCTACAACGCCGCCTGGGACGTCACCGATGCCGTGAAACTCTACAGTTTCGGCACCGTCTCCAGTCGCAACTCCGCCGCATGGCTGACCTTCCGCGCGCCCAGCGCCTTCAACAACAACGCCGCAGTCTACCCGGACGGCTATTCGCCGCGCCTGTTCCTCAAAGACCGGGACTATCAAGGGGCGTTCGGCGCAAAGAGCGCAGACCTGTTCGGCTTCTCCTGGGATCTTTCGACGTCGGTCGCGCGCAGCAAGGTTGGCTACTACGAGAACTCGCTGAACGCTTCGTATGGACCCGCCTCGCCGACCTACTTCTATCTGGGAACGCTGACCTTCAAGGAGTGGACCAGTAACCTCGACATCAGCCGCGAGGTCGATCTAGGTCTGGAGAGCCCGATGTTCGTCGCCATCGGCGCGGAGTATCGCAAGAGCGACTTCACGATCACCGACGGTCAGCCAGAATCCTACAATACCGGGACCTTCCGCTATCCGGTCGGCCATCCACTAGCGACCAACCTCGCGGCCACGGCTGGCGGTGCCAACGGTGTGTCGGGCTTCCCGCCGACGACCGCTGGAAAATTCAGCCGCAACAACAAGAGCCTCTACATCAACGTGGAACAGGCCCTAACCTCGACCTTCGAGGTGTCGCTGGCAGGACGCTACGAGGACTATTCCGACTTCGGCACCGCCGAGACCGGCAAGGCCTCGCTCCGATGGGAGCCGATATCAGGCTACGCTCTGCGCGCTACCGCCTCGACGGGGTTCCGCGCACCTTCGTTGCAGCAACAAAATTATGGCTCGGCCAGCACCATCAACGTGGCCCTGCCCGGCCAACCTGCGCAGCTGGGTCCGTCGCAGATCCTGCCCACTAACAACCCCGCCGCCATCGCCTTGGGTGCCAAACCCTTGGAGCCTGAGAAATCTACCAACTACTCGGTCGGCCTGGTCCTCCAGCCGCTGCCTGGCCTGAACGCCACCGTCGATGTCTACGAGATCGAGATCCGCAACCGCATCTTGCAGAGCGAACAATTGGGTCCCAACGCGGCGGTCAGCGCCGCCCTTGTCCGGGCCGGTCTGGCCGCAGGCCAAGCCGCATTCTACTATGCCAACGCCGCCGACACGACGACGCGCGGCCTGGACTTCGTCGCCGACTATCGCACCGACTTCGGCGACTATGGCTCCGTCAAATGGACGGTCTCAGCCAACTTCAACAAAACCAAGTTCGACCGCGTCACCCCGCCGCCGCCGGCCCTGGCCGCCGCTGGGCTGGTCCTGGTGGGCCGCGGCCAGATTGGCAACTTCACGGTCGGTACCCCGCGAAACAAACAGATCGTGTCCGCCGAATGGTCGGTCAATAAGTTCACTGGAAACCTTCGTATCACCCGATATGGTTCTGTTATTCAACGCAATTCGTTGAATCCTGGCTTGGACGAGACTGTCTCTCCCACCGGCATCGTCGACCTCGACCTAGCCTATCAGCTAACCGACTATCTTCGGGTGTCGGTGGGTGCCAACAATCTGACCGATGTGTTCCCGGATATCGTGCAACCTGCAGCTCGGGGCGCGGCAACAGGACCCTTCACCTACTTCAACCAATTCTCGCCTTTCGGGATCTCCGGTGGCTTCTACTATGCCAAGGTGATGGCGAAGTTCTGAGCAGATTGGCCAAGGCTCTTTGGGGGAACGAATGACCAGACGATCTCGCGGCGGCGTCGATCGGCGCAGCTTACTTTCCATGGGCGGCACGGCGCTCGCGGCCACATCGCTATCGTCGCCGGCCGCCAAGGCCGCGCCCCGGGCGAGCACTCGCCAGGTTACCATCACCGAAGGCACCAACATCGCGGTCAGCGCGGCACCCGACGGTAAGACGCTAGCCTTCGACCTCTACGGCGTCATCTGGACCTTGCCGGTCGGGGGTGGGGCGGCGCGACGGCTAACCGACGACCTCACCGAGGGCTGTCAGCCGGACTGGTCTCCAGATGGAAAAAAGCTGGTTTTTCAATCTTATCGCGACGGTACCTATCAGATTTGGACGGTCGGTGCGGACGGCGCAGGCCTGAAGCAGCACACCACCGGCGTCTTCGATTGTCGCGAGCCCCGGTTCTCGCCGGACGGTAAGCACGTCGCCTTCTCCTCGGACCGTAGCGGTGCCTACGCCATTCATGTGCTGGACCTCGGCACGGGTGCGATATCGCTCTGGGCGGGATCATCCGGGCAGGCCTGCGAGCCCGCCTGGTCCAAGGACGGGACGAAGATCGCCTTCGCCGTCGATCGTGCGCGTATCGAAATCGTCGACGCCGCTGGAACACGAACCGCAGGTCCGTCCATCAAGGCGGCGGTTGATCGTTTTAATCCGGCGGAACTCCACTGCCCAGCCTTCACGCCCAACGGCCGGGGCGTCGCTTTCCAAGTCCTGGAGGACGGCCGCACCGAACTGCGGGGCCCCGATGGCACTCTGGCCAAGGACGCGGATATCTATCCCTTCAGACCCGCCTGGCTCCCCGGTGGTGACCTCGTGTACGCCGCTGACGGCGGCATTCAGCGCAAGTCCGCCGATGGGTCCGTTCGCCGCATTCCCTTCACCCTTTCGGTGCCGGTCACCCGGCCCACTTACCGCAAGCGCCAACGCGACTACGACGGTACGGCCCAGAAGCCCGTTATCGGTATCGGCAGCCCCGCCCTATCGCCTGATGGTAGCGAAGTGGTGTTCCGCGCGCTCAATGCGCTGTGGTTGCTCAAGATCGGCGGCAAGGCTCTGCGCTTGGTGGAGGATGGTTTCTGGATTTGCGACCCCGCCTGGTCGCCAGACGGCAAAACCTTGGCCTATTCCACCGACCGGGCTGGCAAGCTGGACATCTGGCTACGCGACATGGCGAGCGGGTCCGAGCGCAAGCTGACCGGTCACAAGGACGCAGCTCTGTCGGCCGCCTGGTCGCGCGACGGCAAGACCCTGGCCTTCCTGGATCAGAACGGTGCATTGCTCACCGTTGACGTCGCAACGGGAACCCTCCGTCAGGTTTTCGGCGCGATCTGGGAACCCGGTAAACCCACCTGGAGCGCCGACGGCAAGACCCTGGCCCTGGCCGCCTTCAAGCCCTACTCGGCTCGCTTCCGCGAAGGTCTGAGTGAGATCCTGACAGTGGACGTCGCCAGCGGCACGGCCACCTATCAGCCCGTCTTTCCGGACAAGTCCCTGGGCACGCGAGGTGATGACGGCCCGGTCTGGTCTCCGGACGGCAAGTCCATGGCCTTCGTGTTCGCCAGCCGTCTGTGGACCGCGCCGGTCAATGCCAAGGGCGCGATGACCGCGCCACCGACCGCCCTCAACAACGAAGTGACCGACGCGCCCACTTGGAGCGGCGACAGCCAGACCCTTGTCTATCTCTGCAACGGTAAACTGCGCCGGATCAGCGCCTCCGGTGGAACGCCGACGACGATCTCTCACGGCATCACCTGGGCGACGGCCAAGCCCAAGGTCCGCGTCGTCGTTCGTGCCCAGCGCCTCTGGGACGGCGTGGCGCCGCAGGTCCGCAACAACGTCGATGTGGTGATCGTCGGCAACCGGATCGCCGACCTCCTCGCCGCCGGATCGCCGGTCGGGGACGCCAAGCTGGTGGACGCGGGCGACGCCACCATCATGCCCGGCCTCGTCGAGATGCATGCCCACCGGCAGATGCAGGGCTACGGCTACGGCGACCGCGAGGGGCGGCTTTGGCTGTCGCTGGGTGTCACCACCACCCGTTCTCCGGGTTCGCCCGCTTACCACATGGTCGAGGACCGCGAGGCGTTGGACGCGGGCCTGCGGGTCGGACCGCGCTACTTTGCGACCGGCGAGGCTATCGACGGCAGTCGCATCTACTACAACTTCATGCGTCCGGTGACCGAACCCGGCCAGATGGCGCTAGAGCTGTCCCGCGCCAAGGCGCTGAGCTACGACCTACTGAAATCCTACGTCCGCCAGCCGTTGCAGGATCAGCGCGACATCACCGCTTGGGCGCACGCCCAGGGCATCCCCGTCACCTCACACTATCACTACCCCGCCCTGTCGTTCGGCGTGGACGGCATGGAGCATAT
>JAYTWT010000278.1:0-4066 GCA_043743295.1 Alphaproteobacteria bacterium
GGGAACTACCGCGGGCACCAACGCCAGACCCAAAACCGCACCGCCGCCCTTCAGCGGCTTCACAGCGGCAAACTGGAACCCACGAGAGAAGGCCGTGAAACCCTTGCGTTGTGCAGAGACCAACTCCGGTAGATCGGCCACCGCCGCTTCGACGGCTTCTAGGATCGCGCGGGACCCTGCATCCGCCCACAGGGTGTCTCGAAGCGTATCCGGCTTGGCCCAGTGCGCGCTGTCCGGAAACGCCTTGCCCAGGATCACGCTGGCCCTGTTCGTGCCGATGCCGTGCTCAGCCTTGAACCACGCCTTGCGGGCGCCAGGCCTCGTCTCGGGGCAGGTCTTGGCGATAGCGACCCATTGATCCAGCGTCTTGCCGGTTTCACGCGCCATGCTCTCCACGATGGAGGCGAACCATTTTTCCTGGCGCTGAGTCATGCTGCTGAGTTTTGGGCTCTCGTCGGATGACATTTCACCGGCCTCCCAAATTTGATAGGTCTGCCCCCTGAGCGGGAGCGCCACATGAGTTTGGACGGGACCTACGACAGCGGCAATATCTTCGCGAAAATCCTGCGCGGCGAGATGCCAGCGGCCAAGGTGTTTGAAGACGATGACGTCTTGGCCTTCATGGACGTCTTTCCGCAGGCCAGGGGCCATATCCTGGTAATCCCGAAGCACTCTACGGCGCGAAACCTGATGGAAGAGGCACCGGAGGTGTTGGGTCCACTGTTGCTGGGTGTCCAGCGGGTGGCGAGAGCGGTGCGCGCGGCCTTAGCGCCTGATGGACTGATGATCAGCCAGTTCAACGGCGCGGCGGCGGGGCAGACGGTGTTCCACCTGCACGTCCACATCATCCCGCGCTGGGAAGGTGTGGCGCTGGGGCGTCACGGCGGGGGCATGGCGGATGTAGAAGAATTGAAGGCGTTGGCGGCGCAGATCGCGGCAGAGATTGGGTAAGCGTGTACTTAGGTGTCATCCGGGTTTCGTCGCAGACGAAGACCGGGACCCTCATCGCTGATGGTCGCATATGGCCCAAAGCCTTGCCCCACCAAGTATGCCGAGCCGGGGGTCCCGGTCTTCGCGTTCCGCGAAACCGGGATGACACTTCGGGGGGTATCGGAGGTCGTGGCTTCGCTACTCTACCGCTTCCGGCTCTTCTGCCGGGCTCTCGATGATCGGCGCACCGCGTTCGCGGGTGTCGCCTTCGATCTCGAACGCCAGCTTGGAGTCTTTCAGCACCACCTTGACGTGGCCACCCTTGACCAGCTTGCCGAACAGGATCTCGTCGGCCAGCGGCTTCTTGATGTGCTCCTGGATGACGCGCGCCAGCGGCCGAGCCCCATAGAGTTCGTCGAAGCCGTTCTTGGCCAGCCAGTCGGCGGCGTCGTCGCTGGTCTCGATGGTCACGTGACGGTCGGCCAGTTGGGCCTCGAGTTGGATGACGAACTTCTGCACCACTTGGCGGATGATTTCCGGTGTCAGTGGCTTGAACGGCACCACGGCGTCCAGGCGGTTGCGGAATTCCGGGGTGAACAGACGCTTCAGGGCCTCATCCACCTCGTCGTCTGCCTTGCCGCGGCCGAACCCGATTGAGTTCTTCTGCGCGTCTGATGCGCCCGCATTGGTGGTCATGATCAAAATCACGTTTCGGAAGTCGATCTTTTTGCCGTTCGAGTCGGTCAGTTGGCCGTGGTCCATGACCTGCAGCAGGATGTTGAACACATCTGGGTGCGCCTTCTCGATTTCGTCCAGCAGCACCACGGCATGCGGGTGCTGATCGACCGCGTCGGTCAACAGACCGCCCTGGTCGAAGCCCACATAGCCCGGGGGGGCACCGATCAGGCGGCTGACCGTGTGGCGCTCCATGTATTCGCTCATGTCGAAGCGCAACAGTTCGATGCCTAGCGTTGAGGCCAGCTGGCGCGCCGTCTCGGTCTTGCCCGTACCAGTGGGACCCGAGAACAGGTAGCAACCGATAGGCTTGCTGGCGTCGCGCAGGCCAGCCCGCGCCATCTTCATCGCGGACGACAGCTGGTCGAGCGCGTTTTCCTGCCCATAGACCGCGCGCTTGAGGTCAGCTTCCAGCTGACGCAGCGACTCGGTGTCGGACTTGGAGACAGACTTCGGCGGAATGCGAGCGATCTTGGCCACGACGGCCTCGACCTCTTTCAGGCCGATGATCTTCTTGCGCTTGTTTTCTGGCACCAGCATTTGCGAGGCACCCGCCTCGTCGATGATGTCGATCGCCTTGTCGGGCAGCTTGCGGTCGTTGATGTATTTGGCTGACAGTTCCACCGCCGCCTTGATGGCGTCGTTGGTGTAGCGCAGCTTGTGGAACTCCTCGTAGTAGACCTTCAGGCCCTTGAGGATCTTGATGGTGTCCTCGATGGTCGGCTCGTTCACGTCGATCTTTTGGAACCTGCGCACCAGAGCGCGGTCTTTCTCGAAGTGCTGACGGAACTCCTTGTAGGTGGTCGAGCCCATGCAGCGCAGGCTGCCTGACGCCAAAGCCGGCTTCAGTAGGTTGGACGCATCCATCGCGCCGCCTGACGTCGCGCCTGCACCGATCACGGTATGGATTTCATCGATGAACAAGACCGCGTCGGGGTGGTTCTCCAGTTCCTTTACCACCTGCTTGACGCGCTCTTCGAAGTCGCCGCGGTAACGGGTGCCAGCCAGCAGCGAGCCCATGTCCAGCGAGAAGATCGTCGCGCCGGCCAGAACCTCCGGCACCTGCTTGTTGATGATCTTGCGCGCTAGGCCCTCAGCGATGGCGGTCTTGCCGACGCCAGGATCACCCACTAGCAGCGGGTTGTTCTTAGTCCGACGGCAGAGGATCTGGATGCAGCGCTCCACCTCAGCCATCCGCCCGATCAGGGGATCGACCTTGCCCTGCTTGGCCTTCTCATTGAGGTTGACGCAGTAGGCATCTAGCGCCTCGCCGCCGGTCTTGGCGGCCGGCTTGCTGTCGTCTTCCTCCGCACCCTTGACCGGCTTGGTTTCCGACGCGCCAGCCTTTTTGGCGATGCCGTGAGCGATGTAGTTCACTGCATCATAGCGGGTCATGTCCTGCTCTTGCAGGAAGTAGGCGGCATGGCTCTCGCGTTCTGAGAAAATGGCCACCAGCACATTCGCGCCGGTCACATCCTCGCGGCCCGAAGACTGGACGTGGATCACAGCCCGTTGGATCACGCGCTGGAAACCGGCCGTCGGCTTGGCGTCCTCACCATCATCGACCACTAGCGATTTCAGCTCGTTGTCGACATAATTGGTCAGCGTTGTGCGTAGCGCCGGAAGCTCGACCTCGCAGGCGCGCATCACCCCGGCGGCCTCCTCGTCATCGATGAGACTGAGCAACAGGTGCTCCAGCGTCGCATACTCATGCTTTCGCTGGTTCGCATACGCCACGGCGCGATGCAGGGATTCTTCGAGTTGGCGGGAAAATGAAGGCAAGAGCCCTTAATCCTTCTCCATGGTGCACTGTAGCGGATGCTGGTGTCGCCTGGCCGCATCTACGACCTGAGCGACCTTTGTCTCCGCAACTTCGTACGTAAATATTCCGCAGACGCCTACGCCGTGTTGATGAACATGCAGCATTATCTGAGTCGCTTCATCGCGCGACTTGTTGAAGAACTGCTCAAGAACGTAGACGACGAATTCCATAGGTGTGTAGTCGTCGTTCAGAATCAAGACCCGGTACATCGAGGGCTTCTGGGTCTTTGGCTTGGTTTGGGTGATCACTGTCGAGCGAACGCCAGTGTCTGTTCCACCGCCCCTTCGTTCGCTCATGGATTTACGCTCCTACTGCCCAAAGGGATGCCCGCAGGTTTCCCATCGGAGTGATTAGATATGGAAGATAGCAGCATTTGGAAGGACTGAATCGTTTGCGGGCTAATTCAGGGCCTGTTCGCCCGCTTTCCCGGCGCTTCATGGGGCCTCATCATGGTCCCGTGAAACCTGGGTTCGCAGAATACGCCCTGAGGTGACGGCCCCGGCGCCGAACCGGGCTCGAATCGCATCGACAGAGCGTTCGCTTGCCAGGGCGCGTCGTTCGGTCTCCCCGAAAAAGTCG
>JAYTWT010000279.1:0-2540 GCA_043743295.1 Alphaproteobacteria bacterium
GTTGGCGCGCTATGACCGGGCGCTGATTCTGGCGCCCAAGTGGCCGCAACTGCGCGCGGCCCGCGCGGAAGCCGCAAGGCATGCGCCGCCAGTGCCCGGAGGCAAGACCTGATGGCTCCTCCTCAACCCCCGCGCCGCCGCAAGGCCGACCCCGCCCCCACCACGCCCGACCCCATCGAGATCGCCATGGAGGCTGAGGCGTCGGGCACCTCGCCACTGGGTGTGGCCCATGAGGTGCTGCGCCGACAGGCGGCGTTGCTCGGCTGGCAGATCGCCTCCGAGCGGGTCGGGGTGGCGTTGAAGGTCGGCCTGGGCGTGGTCGGGCTGGCCCTGGTCATCGTTCTAGGCTGGGCGGCATGGGACGCCTCGCAGGCGTCCGGCACGGTGATCGCGCCCTTCGACACCGCGCCAGGCCTGGAGGCTCAGGGCCTGACCGGAACGGTGGTTGCCAGCGAGATCGTGGGCCGCGTAGCGGTGATGCAGCGCTCGACCGGCTCTGACCGCCAGAGCCGCAGTTCGTCCAGCTCGGTGGACCAGATCAATCTGGTGATCCCCCAGACCGGGATCTCGGTGGGCGAGGCGCAGCGGCTGTTGCGCGCCTGGCTGGGGCACGAAACACAGATTAAGGGCAGCTTGCGTCCCGTTGGCCCTGAGACGCTGGTGCTGACCCTTGTCGTGGACGGGGTGAAGGTTGCCGTGCCGTCGCCGCCCGCGGATCGTCTTGGCTCGGCAGATGCCTGGCTGGACGCCGCCGCCCAGGCCACGATGCGGGAAAGCGATCCCTATCGTTACGGGGTATGGCTGACGCAGGCCGGGCGGCTCGATGAGGCCGAAGGGATCTACATCACGCTGTCACGTACCGGCCCGGACGCTGATCGGGCCTGGGGCTGGGTGGGCCTGGCCCAGGTGGCCCGCTGGCGCGGCGACATCGCCGCCGGCCTGACAGCGGCTGAAACCGCGCTCCGACTCAACCCGCGCCTGGAGTCTGCGGGCAGCATCGTGGCCCAACTGCAGCGTTCGGTGGGCCACGACGAGCAGGCGCGCGAGGCCTGGATCAGAACCGTCGCCTCGGCGCGGCTGGGCGCGGCAAACACCAGCGACCAGCGCGCCCGCCTGCTTGACCGCACCGCGCGGCTGGCTGCGTGGAACAACGACTGGCTGGCCGTCCGCGCCGATATCCAGAGCATCATGCGCCGGGGCCGGTGGGGCCAAGCCAACTATTCGCCGAATACCATATGGCTGGATGGCCTTGCCCAGGTGCGTCTGCATGAATGGACATCCGCCGCCGTGCTGACCCGTGACCGCGACACCGTCGCGTCCGACTATTCCGTGCAGTCCAAGGCCGAGGAACTGGCGGCGGCCGGGCGGTGGGCCGAGCTGGAGGCTGTTCTCGCCCAGCCGTGGAACAACCGGATGATCGCCGACGCCCAGTCGAAGTTCGCCGAGCTTGACAGGCTGGACCTGGTGATGCGCTGGCCCTGGCGGGCCTATGTGGCGGCCCGGCTCGGCCGCATCCCGGAGGCGCAGGCGTTGATCGCCCGGACGCCGCTCGACTGCTACTTCTGCCTGCGCACGCGGGGCCAGATCGCCGCCATGGCCGGAACGACAGCGGAGGCCGACCGCTGGTTCGCCGAGGCTGTGCGTCAGGCGCCCTCGCTGGCCGACGCCGACCAGGAGTGGGCGGCGGTAAAGTTCGCGCGCGGCGACCGGGCAGGTGCCCTGACCCTAGCCCGCCAAGCCGCAGCCAAGGCCCCGCGCTGGGCCGACCCTTTGAAGCTGCAGGGCGACGTACGCCTGGCCGACGGTGACGCCAAGGCGGCGGTCCAGCTCTACGTCGGCGCTGCCAAACTCGCCCCGCGCTGGGGCGCGTTGCACCTGAAGTGGGGTGAGGCGCTGGCGACGCTGGGGAAGGCGGATGAAGCGCGGGCAAAGTTCAAGGCGGCGGCGGGGATGGACCTCACGCCGAGCGAACGCGCCGAACTCAATGCGAGGAGAACCTCCTGATGGCCCCGCGCAAGCCCAGTCCCCACCGCAAGGCCGACCCAGCCCCCACCACGCCGGACCCCATCGAGATCGCCATGGAGGCGGAGGCCTCGGGAACTGCGCCCATCGGACCCGCTCATGATTTGCTCGTCAGCCAGAACCAACTGGTTCGTTGGCAGATCGCCGGTGAGCGCGTGGCCCTGTCGCTTCGGGCGTTGCTGGTCGCCGGCGTGCTGTCGACGGCCGCCGCGTTCTCCGTCATGGTCTGGAGTGCAAGCCAGGCCGACGGGCTGGTCGTTGAGCCATTTGCAACCCCGGCCGCGTTGGCCGACCGTGGATTGACCGGCCCGGTGATCGCCGCAGAAGTGCTGAATCAGATCGCCCGCCTCGACGCACAGGCCAACAATCTTCAGTCGATCTCGCTGTCTGATTCCTGGTCGGCGGACAGCCGGGTCGAAATCCCGCAGACCGGCGTCTCCCTGGACGAACTGGACCGGCTTCTGCGGCGCCGGTTGGGGCATGAGACCCGGATCGCCGGCGAGGTGGTTCTTGCCAAG
>JAYTWT010000280.1:0-6907 GCA_043743295.1 Alphaproteobacteria bacterium
ATGTCAGACCTTGGTCAGTTGCCCTGCCATCTTGTCGATACCGACATTGTTCAGGGGGTGCGTGCTGCTGTTGCGCGGTTCCAGCCTGAAGCGGCGAAACGGAACCTGACGCTGGAGTTCGAGAGTTCGGAAACGGCCAGCATCGTCCTGCCCTGTGACCCGTCGCGGCTGGACCAACTCCTCGCAAATGCCCTGATCAACAGCACCCGGTACACAGATGCTGGTGGACGTATCGTCTTACGGATCGACGATCATCCAGACGGCGCTACCCTCTTCATCGATGACAGCACGCCTGGACTGGGTTCTGCACAGTTGGCCGAGGTGTTCACGCCGCTGTTTCGAGCCGATCTATCACGTAGTCGGCAAACGGGGGGCAGCGGCCTTGGGCTGTCCATTTGTCATGGCATCGCCAAGGCGCATGGCGGTCGCCTTACGGCGCAGGCCTCGCCACTCGGCGGACTACGATTGGTTTTCTGGTTACCTCGGACGGGTATCAAGACGTGACGCCCCTGCGCCGTACGGTCCTTGTGGTGGAGGACGAACTCGGCACTGCGGCTCTGCTCGCGGAGTATCTCGCAACCTATGGCTATCTGGCCGAAATCCGGCATAGCGGCGATGCAGCGCTGGCCTATGTCACGCGTACGCCGCCATCGCTCATTCTGCTCGATCTGAATTTACCGGGTTTCGATGGACTTGAAGTTTGCCGTCGGATTCGCCGCTTTTGTGATGTCCCGATCATTATGCTGACCGCGCGGATTGATGAGGCCGACCGTCTGACCGGTCTAGGTCTGGGCGCGGACGACTATGTCAGCAAACCTTTCAGTCCACGCGAGGTCATGGCGCGAGTCGCCGCTGCGATCCGACGGGCCGAGGGCAAGGTTTTGGACGGCAATGCCCAACCCCAATGGCATATCGATGATGGCGCGCAGTTAATTCGGTTCGACCGAACCTTGCTAACCCTAACGGCCGTGGAATTCCGGATCCTTGCGGTCCTGCTCAGACAGCCAGGTCGCATCTTCACCCGCGATCAGCTGCTCAATCACGCCCACCCAGACCAACGGGCTGTGGGAGATAGGGCTATCGATACACATATCAAGAACCTGCGTCGCAAGATCGTCAGGGCCGGCGCCTCAATGGACGCTATTGGAACCATCTATGGTGTTGGCTACCGCTTTGATGGGCCCTCCCCCGTTCCCGCCCCCTCGCGCTCATAATTGGCTCACATTCCGCCGGTCTCCTGCGGCTGGTTGCTGATTAGTCGAGGCTCAAATGCGCAAATTGTCGGTCGTCCTCGTCGTCACCGCTTTCGGGCTGGCGCTGGCCAGTTGTGGCGGTGGGGGCGAGAGTGGTTCGACAACGACGACGACAACGACCGCCACGGTCACCCCATCCGGCGCACCCACGATCGGTGCGGCATCAGCCGGTAACAGCAGCGCTCAGATTACCTTCAGTGCACCGACCTCCAATGGCGGGGGCGCGATCACTGGCTATACGGCCACCTGTGCCGGCGGCGCGGCGACCGCCACAGGTACGGGAACCGCAAGTCCGATTACGGTCTCCGGCCTTGCCAACGGCACGACCTACAGCTGCGTGGTAACCGCGACGAATTCCGCCGGGTCCAGTCCGAACTCCGCCACAATCAGTGTGACGCCGACGGCAAGCGGCGCGTCCAGCATTTCAACAGCCAGCGTTCTTTGCCCCTTTAGCCAGAACACGCTCAACACCACACTTTCCCTGACCAGCACCTCATCGTGGATTTGTTCCTCCAGCAATCGGACTCTCACAGCCAACGGACTGCCGGATCACGCCATCGGAACCTTTCCGAACGCCAACAATCCAAACGCCGTAAGCGCCCAATCGGTCAACTTCACGGCAACCCTGACGCCGACCCAAGCCGCAGCCAACAATACAAACCGCATGCTGCTGGCCTACGTCCTGAACGGCGTGAAGCTTGATCCAGGCACCGCAGGCACCTGCCCCAACAACGGCGCAAGCGTCGGAAGCTGCACGCTGCTTGGCAATGTGGGACCGTGGGCCATTGAGGCTCTCGGGCAGGCCAGCTTCAACTTCGGCGTCGACGGCAACAACGCCCACGTCCAGCCCGGTGGCGCGTATCACTATCATGGTATGCCGCTCGGTATTCTGACGAAGAATGGAGTCAGCGACACGGCCCGGCGGATGTTGCTGATCGGCTGGGCACCGGACGGCTATCCGGTCTATGCGCGCTATGGGTACACCACGGCAGGTAACGCCCAATCGGCGCTCAAAGTGGTCGCCGGCAGTTATGCCTTGAAGTCGACTCCCGATAGCAATCGACCGCCCACGACCGTCATCCCAATGGGTGCATTCCAGCAAGACTATCAATACGTTGCAGGATCAGGTGACCTTGATGAGTGCAACGGCAGGGTGGGCGTGACGCCGGAGTTTCCGGCGGGCATCTACCACTACTTCGTCACCGACACTTACCCGTTCTTCTCGCGCTGCTGGAAGGGCACGATTTGAGACTTCTATTCGCGATTGCGCTCCTGACCACCCTGGCTGCGACGCAGGTTCAGGCGCACCTGATGCCGGAGCGTCGGGGCTCGGCAAACATTGTGGGACAGCGAGTGTTCCTGGCGGTTTCCCTGCCCACGACGGCTTTTCGCGGAGTCGATGATGACCAGGACGGCCGATTATCACCCGCTGAACTGTCGCGTCACAGCGTAGACATCCGTGATCAAGTCCTGGCTGGCCTGACGCTTGAGGACACCGAGCAAACCCCTATCGGATCCGTCACATGGGTGGTCTCCCCGTTATCCGGCGCACAGGCCAATGACCCGACCCACTATATCGTTGCGCTACAGGCTATCGCATTTCCCGAGCCGCCCAAGCACCTGACCTTCAATCTCACCTTGTTCGGCGACAAGGCCACTGACCAGCAGGTCACACTGACGGTCACGCGTGGCAAAATCAGTGATGTGGTGTCGCTCAGGCCCGGCCGGCCGCAAGCCGCGCTTCTGCCGGAAACCACAACAGTCTTATTCACCACGGCCCGAAGCGGCGCAGAGCACATTCTCACCGGATGGGACCACCTGCTGTTTCTCCTGACCCTGCTTGCGTTCGCCAGAGGCTGGCGCGCTGTCGCGCAGATGACCGTGGCCTTTACCGTGGCCCATTGCTTGACGCTGTCGCTGGCTGCGTTGGGCCTTGTACGGCTGTCGCCGGCCATCGTGGAACCGGCCATACTGGCCAGTATTGGGATCGTCGCTCTTGATGCGATGCTGAACCGCAATCGCAATCTTTCGGTGAGGACCGCTATCGTCTTCACGTGCGGTTTGCTTCACGGACTAGGATTCGCCTCAGCGCTTAGCGAACTTGGACTAGACCGCGATCACCGGCTACTTCGGTTGCTCAGCTTCAATTTAGGTATCGAACTCGGTCAGGCCGCGTTCGTGGCCGTCGTACTACTTGCTCTGAACGTCGTGCGAACCTGGGCCAGAGGGTTCAAGCCCTGGCGCGCCCTGCAGGACTCGAACCTGCAACCGCCCGCTTAGAAGGCGGGTGCTCTATCCGGTTGAGCTAAGGGCGCTCTAGCGTCTTCAGGCGAACCGGTTCGCCGCCCGGAAGACGCAAAAAAATTGGTCCAGGACTAATGGGTCCAGGGCGTTCTTCGTCCGAAGGCAAAGTTGTCCGCATAGGCCTTGAGGATCCGTGTGACCGGTTTGGGGTCAAACAGTTGGAAAGCGATGCCGTGGGCTTCGGCGTAGCGTACCGCTTCCTCTTTGGTCTCGAAGTTCAACCGAACCTGGCCAGAGGTCGTGTCGGTGGTTTCGGTCCATCCCATCAGCGGGTCCTGCCGCCGCGCCTGGCTCGGTTCGAACTCCAGCACCCAGCCGGCCGACTTGGCGCGACCGGACTGCATGGCGGTCTTGGCCGGACTGAAGATGCGCGCAAACATGCTCACTGCTCCGAAATTCAAGCACCGACGCTGGTCGGGGCGGCAAGATTCGAACTTGCGACCCTCTGGTCCCAAACCAGATGCGCTACCAGGCTGCGCTACGCCCCGATTGCGTCGGAGGCACGTCCTTATGGGCGTTTCGCGATTTCCGCAAATGGATCGCTAGGAATTTATGGATCGGTCCATCAGTTTGAACACACCGGACGCCCGCACGATGTCCACGCCGCGAACATGCAACCGCCCATCGGCGAAGGCGACGTCACGGGTGGCGCGCGACATCTTGGCCTCGCCCATCACCCAGTCGCCTTTGCGGGCCATGTGCAGGAAGTCGACGGAGAGGTGAATGGTAACCGCGATCTTGCCCGTCCCGCGCCCTATAGCACCCGCCAGAAGGCCGTCGGTGAAGGCCGAGAGCATACCGCCGTGCACAATGCCGATGCCATTAGTGTGACGATCCAGCGCATAGAACGCCTGCTCCGCCAGGCCGTCAGGTCCCGTCCGGTGAAAATAGGGTCCGTTGCGCGTTGAGAAGGATCCCCGACCGGAACTGAGCTTGAACCCTTCCGGTGGAGCCGGAACCTCGTCATCCACGACGGATAGTCCGTTGCCGTACCTGATCACCGATCTTCAGGCCGATCTGTGCGGCCCGGCCAGATGCGACCTCCAGAACATATTGGCTTGCGCCGCCGGACGGCAGCGGGGTTTCATCCAAGGGCTTAGCGTTTCGAGAGATCGAGATCACCCGGCCCTTTGCATCCATATAGATGATGTCCAGCGCAATCAGGGTGTTGCGCATCCAGAACGCCTGAGACTCAGGACGGTCAAATACGAACAGCATGCCGCGATCTGGTGCCAGGGCACGACGACACATCAGGCCGTATTCCCGCTCTGTCGGACTATCAGCGATCTCGACCATGAAGGCCTGCTGTCCGCCCTTGGTGAGCACCTGTAGAGCCTCTAACGGACGCAGCTCTGGCTGACCCTTGCAGACCTTGACGCTTTGGCGCGGGATCTGGGCCTGCGCAACGCCGCTGGCGAGCAAGGTGGCGGCAAACGCGACGGCTAGGCCGCGCCGGATGGGAATGTAGCGCACGAGGCAATCTCTCCGCAGGACCCAGAGTTTAGAGACTAGCGGCTTCGATGTCGGCCACAACAAGGCCCTTGGGCCCATCGGCGAACCGCACCATCACCTGTTCCCCCGGCTGCAGATCTTCCATCCCAGCGAGGCGTAGGGTCTCAATGTGCACGAAAATGTCGCCCGGCTCCTGGTTGCGAACCACAAAGCCATAGCCCTTGGTGCGGTTAAACCACTTTACGGTCGCTTCCTCGAGTGGACCTGTAGCTTCGACGCGGTGACGGGGACTGCGGGAGATGAACCCTTCCGGGTGGGCCCGCGGCCCATCTTCCGAATACGATTGAGGTGCAACCGCCGAACTCTCATCGACGACGACGACCTCTGCGACCTGCCAGCCCTTTGGGCGACGCACCACGTCACAGGTGATCAGCGCACCTTCCAGACAGGATTCGCGGCCCGAGGTGCGCAAACTGGTCACGTGCAGCAGCACATCTTTGAGTTCGGTAAGATTCGGATCATCAGGGACGACGAAGCCATACCCCTTGCCCGCGTCGAACCATTTGACCCGACCGGATATCCGCACGGGCGGTGGGCCATCCACCTGCTCGATCTCGAAACCTGTCATTCCACCCTCGGTCCGCTACCCCCCCGAAACTGGTTCAGGACCTTATGGGCACTCTTCTGATAAGTATGCGGAACGTCAATGGAAATTCGCTCGCGAGCTAAAGCTGCAAGTCAAGCGGGTTCGCCTCAGAGGGGAATTTCGCGTAGTAGTCCCTAGGGGAGTCGAACCCCTCTCTCCAGGTTGAAAACCTGGCGTCCTAACCGATAGACGAAGGGACCACTCGGCGCGAGGCGCGCTCTATAGACGCCTTCGATTTTGCGCGCAAGCCGATGGCCCCGCCTCAGGCACGCCGGGGATCAGCCACATCCTCGATCTCAAGTTGGACGCCCTCGCGGCCCTGCCAGTCGTCAGGTTTCAGACGACCGGCCACATGAAGAAACCCGCCGTCTGTCAGCAGGCGGCGGCCCATCTCGGTCTCCTCGCAACGCCACGCAATCGCCTTAAGCCGCCCGCCCGACGGATCCACGAGCGTACAGCGGACATGGCCGCCGCGCAGCACCGTCGGACGCTCGATCTTGGCGTCAGCGACCGCAAACAGGGGCTCCGGATTTCCCGGCCCGAAGGGTGCTAGGCGCTGGAAATCAGTCCACAGCGTCCGGTCTGCGCCCCTGGTAGTGATAAGGGCGTCAATCTCCAGCGCGTCATTCGCCGTCGCTGTCTCGACCTCGGCACCCAAGTGGGCGCACAAAAACGCCCGCAGCTCAGGGATCGATTCGGGCCGTACCGAGAGACCAGCGGCCATCGCGTGTCCGCCTCCCGCGAGCAGCAGCCCCGCCTCGTAGGCCGCCTGTACCGCCGCGCCCAGGTTCACCCCGGGCTGAGACCGACCAGACCCCTTGCCGACGTTACCCGGTCGGTCGACGCCGATTACCATCACCGGCTTGCGGTAGCGCTCGCGGAGCCGCCCGGCAACGATCCCGATGACGCCGGGGTGCCAGCCGTCCTGCGCCACAACCAGGCACGGCGCGTCGGATTGGTTACTCTCGCGCTCGATCTGCCGCATGGCGGCGTCTTGGACTTCCGCCTCGACCTCCTTGCGAGAGGCGTTGAGGGCATCCAGTTCCTGTGCCAGTGCGGCCGCTTCCTCGGGATCATCGGTGGACAACAGACGTGCACCCAGATCGGCGCGCCCAATCCGGCCCCCGGCATTGATCCGCGGTCCCAGTAAGAAGCCGACGTGGAACACCGAAGCCGGCCCCTGCCCCTTTGCCACCGCCATCAGCGCGGCAAGCCCGGGGTTGGCCCAATTGGACATCACCTTCAGTCCCTG
>JAYTWT010000281.1:0-2856 GCA_043743295.1 Alphaproteobacteria bacterium
GATGCCGTGGCGCCGGCCGGGATGGCGGTGGCCGGCAGGTGCAGCGCCGTTGCCAGAGCGATCCAGGTCAGCATGGAATCGTAGCGCAGCGTGCGTCCATCCGAGGTGGTGAGCGTGCGACGCTGGAACGGCCGGGCATCATGTGGAAACGCTGCGACTGGCGCGATGGGCGCCAGGATCACCTGATGGCGGTCAAACACGCCGTCGATCTCGTGGCGCAGGCGGGCGCGGACGGCGTCGGCGGCCAGCCACTCGCGATGCCGGGCCGTGTAGGCGAGGGTCGCGGCGGCAGATGAGAGGGGCGCGGCGCCTCGGTTCATCGCCCAACGGGCAGGACCGCGCATCCATTCCATCCATCGCAAGGTCTTTTCCGGCATGTCCTCGCTCAGCACCGCGCCCAACAGCGTCTGATAACTGGCGAGCAGAGCGCTCATGTCAGTGGGGCTTGGGATCAACTCCACCTCGGCGCCTGCGGCCCGCAGATCGTCGGCAAACCGCTCGATCACCACGCGAACCTCGGGGTCCAGCGGGCAGTTGGGTTCGTCCAGCCACAGGCCGATGTTCACATCCTCAAGCCGGGCAGACGGCGCGCGGGGGGCCAGAGTTCCGTTCTCCAGGATCGAGAGCAGCAGGCGCAGGTCGCGGGCTGACCTGGCCATCGGGCCGACCACATTCAGATCACGCTCTGCATGGCTTCCGGGGTGCGGCGGCACGTGGCCGTGTTGACGGACCAGGCCCCAGGTCGGCTTGTGCGAATAGACGCCGCAGAAGCTGGCCGGCACGCGCAGCGAACCGCCGATGTCGGAGCCGATCTCCAGCGCCGTCACGCCTGCGGCCAGCGCCGCTGCCGCGCCGCCCGACGATCCACCCGGCGTACGTTCAACGTCCCACGGATTGCTTGTCCTGCCGTAGAGGGCGTTGGCGCTCTGCCAGTCGCCGGCCATCACCGGAACATTGGTCTTGCCCCAGATCACCGCCCCGGCGTGGCGCGCGTGGGCCACCACGACCGCATCCTCGGCCTGCCGCCGCCTTAGACGCGCCAGCCCCGAGGACGCCGGCATGCCGACCACGTCGAACGTGTCCTTGACGGTCATCGGCAGGCCGGCCAGCGGCCCCAGCGGCTCGCCGCGCATGCGCAGGTCGTCGATCGCCCGCGCCGCAGCCAGTGCGCGCTCCGGCTCGGCGGCGACCACGGCGTTCAGCGCTGCGTGGGTTTCCGCATGCCGGATCATCGCGATCTTCAGCAGTTCGACCGCCGAGAGCCGCTTGGTGGTGAGGGCGAAGATCTGGGTCGTGGCGTCGCCGTCGAGGATGTCAGCCATCTGGGCGGTCTCCAAAGCCCAACACGTCCTGCATGTCATAGGCGCCCGGCGGCCGTCCGGCAGCCCATTTGGCGGCGGCGACCGCTCCGCCGGCGAACAGGTCGCGATTGATCGCCGAATGGGTGAGGGTCAGAACTTCGCCCTCGGCGGCGAACATCACACTGTGCTCGCCGACGATGCCGCCCCCGCGCAGGGCCGCAAAGCCGATCTCGCCGGCCGGGCGCGGACCGTTGATGCCGTCGCGGCCTCGCTTTGAGACCTCGCTCAGCGCCACGCCCCGGCCCCTCGCCGCAGCCTCGCCCAGCATCAGGGCGGTGCCGGAGGGCGCATCGACCTTGCGGCGGTGATGGCTCTCGACGATCTCGATGTCATAGGTCTCGGCGGGCAGCGCCCGCGCCGCCTGGGCGACGAGGCCCATCAGCATGTTGACGCCCAGCGAGAAGTTGCCGGAACGGACCACCGCCACCCGCTGCGCCGCTTCATCGATCCGGCGGGTTTCCTGGGCCGACAGACCGGTTGTGCCGACGATCAGCGCGACGCCGCGTCCCGCCGCCATAGCCGCCAACGCCGCAGACGCCCCCGGTGAGGTAAAGTCGATGACCACGTCGCAGGCGCCCAGCGCCTGTTCAACACTGACCAGGCCTTCGCCCGCCAGACCCGGCCTGTCAAAGCGTGCGACGATGGCCACGCCCGCATCGGCGGCGGCGGCGGTCGCCACGGCTTGGCCCATGCGACCCAGCGCACCGGCGATGGCGATCTTGACGGGGCTGGCCAGGGCAGACTCTCCAGGGTAGCTACAGGCGTGCTAGTTTCGCGCGCCCGGCGCCGGGGTCAACCTTGCTGATGCGGGCGCGCGTTGTCCCGCGACGCACGTCTCTATAGGTTGCCGGCTGTCCGGGGACGGCCGCACGGACGGGGGACACGGCGCGCTTATGGAACATGTCGAAAAACGCACCTTCACCGATGAAGAAGCGCTGAACTTCCACCGCTACCCGACACCGGGGAAGATTGGCATCCAGGCGACCAAGCCGATGGCCACCCAGCGTGACCTGAGCTTGGCCTATTCGCCCGGCGTCGCCGTGCCGGTGCTGGCGATCGCTGAAAATCCCGAATTGGTCTACGAGTACACCTCCAAGGGCAATCTGGTCGCGGTGATCTCCAACGGGACCGCCATCCTGGGCCTGGGCAACCTGGGCCCCCTGGCCTCAAAACCGGTGATGGAGGGCAAGGGCGTGCTCTTCAAGCGGTTCGCCGACGTCGACGCCATCGACATCGAAATGACCTGCACCGATCCGGACGAGGTGATCACCGTCGTCAAGAACATCGGCGTGACCTTTGGCGGCATCAATCTGGAGGACATCAAGAGCCCGGAATGCTTCCGCATCGAGACCGAGCTGCAGGAGCTGCTCGACATCCCGGTGTTCCACGACGACCAGCATGGCACCGCGATCATCTCAGCCGCCGGCCTGATCAACGCCTGCGAGATCACCGGGCGCAACATCGCCGATGTGAAGGTGGTGCTCAACGGCGCGGG
>JAYTWT010000282.1:0-5178 GCA_043743295.1 Alphaproteobacteria bacterium
GAGGCGCGGGCGAAATTCAAGGCCGCCGCCACGATGGACCTCACACCCACTGAACGCGCCGAACTGGCGAGGATCAGCCGATGACCGATGCCCCCACCACGCCTGATCCTATCGAGATCGCCATGGAGGCCGAGGCAGGTGACACCGCGCCCGACAGCCCGGCGCGCCGCGTTTTGCTCCAGCATGAGCGGCTGATCCGCTGGCAGGTGGCCAACGAACGCGCGGGGTTCGCGCTCAGGGCCTTGATCGGTCTTGCCGGCCTAGCGCTGGCGGGCGCGTTGGGCGCGACGGCTTGGTCGGCGTCGCAGTCCGACGGCCTCGTGGTCGAACCCTTCTCGGTGCCACCCCAGTTGGCGGTGCAGGGCCGGACCGGGGCCGTGGTGGCCAGCGATCTATTGGACCGGTTGAAACAACTCGACCGATCCTCCGGCGGGGCTCTGGCTGTAGAAGTGTCCGACAGCTGGTCTCAAACCATCGGAATTGAGGTACCCCGGACGGGCATCTCCCTCGATCAAGTCGATCGATTGCTGCGACGCTGGCTGGGCCGCCAGACCTATATTTCGGGCCAAGTCATCGCCGATCCTCAGGGTGTGGAACTGTCCGTGCGCAGCGGGACCGCCGATGTGGTCCGCATCCGGGGTCCAGCCAGCGAACTGCCGGCCTTGCTCGACCGCGCCGCCGAGCAGGTCTACGCGACGTCTCGCCCGACCAGCTACGCCTTCCTGCTCGTACGCCGTCAGGACCCGGCACGCGCGGTGCCACTCCTCGAGGACGTGCTAGCGACTACTGAAATCGAAGGTGAGCGGACTCGGGCCAACCAGATTCTCGGCAACGCCTACAATCTTCAGGGACGCTTCGACGCCGGGGCCGTGCAGTTCCGAAAGGCCCTGGCGATGTCCACGCGCGCCTTCAGTGGCCCGGCCCTGGCTCAGTTAGCCATCACCGAACGGCGCAACGGCCGATGGGAGGCTGGGCTTGCCTACGAGCGCAGGGTGGTGATTGCGTATGGTTCTGAGAATAGTCTCGCGCGGCGTCAAAATGTGACGCGAAACCAGGTCAAGGTGCTGCTGGGCTTTGGCGACTACCTTGGTGCCCGTCGTGAGGTTGCGCCGCTTGTGGGAATCCAGATCCGTGGTGTTCTGAGCTCGGACCGGCAGCGCGACCTCTATGCCTCCGTGCTCTCTGGCTTGCACGAATACACCGCTGCCCGGGCCTACGCGGCCTCTGTTCCCCCCGAGCAGGTCTGGGACGCAGCGGCGGCGGCACAGGACTGGTCGGGCGTTCTGGAAGCTATAAAGGTGTTGAGGGCTGCGCGCCCGCCATTCGCCGAGACCCCGGCCGCCCGTGCAGCCACCGTCCGTGCGCTGGCTTACCTGGGCCGGATGGAGGAAGCCGGAGCCCTGGCCGCGACCCTGCCGGAAGACTGCTATCCCTGCCAGATGGCTCGGGGCGAGTGGGCCTCCATCGCGGGCGATGCGAGGACGGCTGACGTGGCCTTTGCCGCCGCGATCCGCCTAGGACCCAGTCTGCCGTTTGCGGAGGTCCGATGGGGTCGGGCGCAACTGGCTCGCGGTCAGTCCGCCGCCGCCATCGTCAACGCCACCGCCGCCGTTCGCAAGAGCCCTCGCTTTGCCGACTCTCTGGAACTCTGGGCCGAGGCCCTGCTGGCCCAGGGTGACGCCCGAGCCGCGGTTCGCAAGTTCGAGGCCGCCGCCAAATTCGCCCCCCGCTGGGGCCGCCTGCACCTGAAGTGGGGCGAGGCGCTGGCGAAATTGGGCGAGGCAGACGAGGCGCGGGCCAAGTGGCGGGCGGCGGCGGGGATGGACCTGAACCCAGCGGACCGGGCCGCGCTCACAGCGAAGGGAGTCTAGGATGGCGCGGACCCCGACCGTTGTCTCCAAACGCCGCCGTAGGGCCGAGCCCGCGCCCACCACGCCAGACCCGATCGAGATCGCCATGGAGGCTGAGGCCCGCGACAACAGCCCGGGCAGCCCGGCGCGCACCCTGCTGGTCAACCAGAATCGGCTGGTGCGCTGGCAGATCGCCTCCGAGCGGGCAGGGGTCGCGCTGAAGGTGCTGACCGGGCTAGCCGGGCTGGCAGTAGTCGGTGGGCTGGCTTGGGCGCTGTGGGACGCTTCGCAGGCGTCCGGGGCGGTGATCGAGCCGTTCGACAGCGCGCCGGCGTTGGAGGCCCAGGGCCTGACGGGCCCTTCGATCGCCAACGAGCTCCTGGGCCGCGTGCTGGCGATGCAGACGATCGTTCCGCTTGATCGCGCATTCCAGCGCTCGACCAGTACCGCCGGTCAGATCAATGTCGTCATCCCGCAAACGGGCGTCTCAGTCGGCGAAGCTCAACGTCTATTGCGGGCCTGGCTCGGCCACCAGGCCCATGTCAGTGGTGCCTTGCGCCCAGCCATGAACGGTCGCCTCGAGCTCGTGCTGCGGATCGACGGGCGCCAGGTGGAGGTAACCCCGCCACCACCGGACTTGAGCGGCTCGGCTGACGCTTGGCTTGCAAGTGCGGCGGAGGCCGCCATGCGGGAAACCGATCCCTACCGCTATGGGGTCTGGTTGGCACAATTCGACGGCCGGCAGGCAGAGGCCGAAGCTGCAATGCGCCGGCTCACCCGCACGGGAACCGCCATCGAACGGGCCTGGGCCTGGACCAGCCTGGGGACCTACCACCGCGCCCGTGGCAACATGACCGAGGCCCTTGAAGCCTTCCGGGTCTCACAGAGTCTCAACCCGCGCCTGGACACAGCGGCCCAGGGATTGAGCTATGTCTACCGCCTGCTGGGACGCGATGAACTCGCGCGCGCCTATGCCGCCGAAGCGCTGCGAGTCGCCGGAACCGGGGACCCCATCCGGGTGGCGGTGCGACGGGCCGTTGCGGCAGCCGCGGAAAACGACTGGCTTGGAACCGTTGAGGCGACCGACACGGTCACTGCGGCCATCCGTTGGGGACAGTCCGCCCCGCCCGGCCTCAACTGGTCTCGTGATCGTGCTACGGCCAACCTTGCCCAGGCATTGACGCGCCTGCACGAACCCAGGGCGGCGCGCGCGGCTTTCGGCGATCTCGACCCCCTCGCTAGTGAATCGAGCCTTTCAGCGATGGCCGAGGACCTAGCGGCTGCAGGTCGTTGGGCCGACCTGGACACGGCGCTCACCCGGCCCTGGCGACCCCGGCGCACTATCGAGTCCGGACAGGAACCAACCTGGGATCGTACGGTGCGCTGGCCATGGCAGGCCTATGTTGCCGCGCGGCTCGGTCGGATCGAGGCGGCTCGCGTGCTGGTCGAACAAACCCCAGCCGACTGTTACCTTTGCATCCGGATGCGCGGGAAGATCGCGGAACTGGCTGGGCAGCGGGCCGAGGCCGACCGCTGGTTCGCGGACGCTGCGCGCCAAGGGCCGTCGCTGGCCGATGCGGAACAGGCGTGGGGCGAGGCCAAGCTGGTGCGCGGCGACGCGGTCGGTGCGCTGGCCCTGGCGAAAACAGCGGCAAAGAAGGCTCCACGCTGGGCCGATCCGAAGAAACTAGCAGCCGACGCGCTGATGCGGACCGGAGACGCCAAGGCCGCAGCGGAGACCTATGCGGTTGCGGCGGCACTGGCGCCCCGCTGGGGCGCGCTGCACCTGGCCTGGGGCGAGGCGCTGGCGAAATTGGGCGAGGCAGACGAGGCGCGGGTCAAGTGGCGCGCAGCGGCGGGGATGGACCTGAACCCGGCGGATCGGGCTAGAGTGACGGCGTTGCTGAATCGGGGGAGAGCGGCATGAGTGAGCCCAGGGGTATTTCGCGGTTTTCGAAGAACGAGGCCGAGAAGGTGTTCGAGGCCGGGATTTTCCATTCCCGCTGGTTGATCGCGCCGATCTACGTGGGGCTGATCGTAGCCCTTGGCGCGTTAGTGGTGAGCTTCCTGCGGGAGGCTTGGCAGGAGCTGCAGCACCTGCTTGCGCTCTCTATCCAGGAGACGATCATGATGTGCCTGTCGCTGATCGATGCGTCCCTGGTCGGGAACCTGCTCTTGATCGTGATCTTCTCCGGCTATGAGAATTTCGTCTCCAAGATCGATACGCGTGACCATGAGGATCGCCCGGACTGGATGGGCTCCATCGACTTCGGCGGGGTGAAGACCAAGCTGATCGGCTCGATCGTCGCCATCTCGACGATCGCGCTGCTGCGGGTGTTCATCAACCTGACAGAGGGCGGGAGGGTGGACCGCGAGTCGATGATCTGGCTGATCGCCCTGCATCTGACGTTTGTGTTGTCCGGCCTGCTGCTGGCCGCGATGGACATGGTGCATTCGATGACTAAGAAGCGGATGTAGCCCAGCGGGTGTGGAGAGGCTATCGAGGCGGGATGTCGATCGCACCGCCGCACGCCCTATCTCCCGAGATTCTCGCCCGCCGCGACCGTGCTAAGGCCTGGTTCGAAGCTTTGCAGGGCCGAATCATCGCTGAGTTGGAGCGGCTGGAAGACGAGGCGTCAGACGCCCTCTATCCCGGCGCACCGGGCCGGTTTGAACAGCGACCTTGGGCGAGGGAGACCGGCTTTGGCGGTGGGATCGGCGGGCATCTGAAGGGCCGGTTGTTCGAAAAGGCGGGGGTGCATACGTCCGCCGCCCTGGCCAGATTCTCGCCGGAGATGGCGGCCACCATGCCGGGTGCCGATAAGGACCCGACCTATGTCTCTGCCAGCATCAGCCTGATCGTTCACCCGCGCAGCCCGCGCGTGCCGACCGTTCATATGAACACCCGCTTCCTTTCGACCGCCGAAAGCTGGTTCGGCGGCGGCGCGGATTTGACGCCGATGCTCGACGAACAGCGCACGCAGGAGGCACCAGACACCGTCCTGTTCCATGCCGCCCTGCAAGGTGCGTGTGACGCCCATCACCCGGACTGGCACGCCAAGTACAAGGCCTGGTGCGACGAGTATTTCTATCTGCCGCACCGCCAGGAGACGCGCGGCGTCGGCGGCATTTTCTATGACCGGCACAATACGGGGGATTTCGAGACCGACTTCGCCTTCACCCGCGCGGTGGGTGAGGCATTCCTGGACGTCTATCCGCAGATCGTCCGCGCCCACATGGCCGAGCCGTGGACCGAGGCCGACCGGATGCAGCAGCTGGTCCGCCGGGGTCGGTATGTGGAGTTCAACCTACTCTACGACCGGGGCAC
>JAYTWT010000283.1:0-2943 GCA_043743295.1 Alphaproteobacteria bacterium
CGCAACGCTCCAGTTGGGGGTCAAGCCTACCTTTTGGACTGCGCCCTTCTCGGGCTTCACCGTAATGGAAGTGGCGTCCATCGCCGTCACTACGCCGCGTACGATGCTGGGACCGGCCAAAGCTGCCGGTGTCTGAGCTTGGGCAATCCCAGCCGTTAGGGCCGCCGCAGCGGCCAAGGCCAATAGCGTTTTCATCGTCTCTGTCTCTCCTACCCCGCGCCTCGGCGGGCCTTTGAATACAAATCCAGCATCGCGCGCTGTTAGGCCGCATCCTATCCCATGATTCAAGCGCCGGAACGGCGCGTTCTCGGCAAAGGCGGCGCTTATCGGTATTTCGCGCTTAACGTCGGTGGGTAGCGACCTATAACGGCGTCGATGGCGGGGGACGCAGAATGAGCGGGTGGATCAGGGGCTTGAGCCTGGCGGCAATGCTGGCGCTGGCGGCCTGCAGTCCGAACACCGCGCCCAAAACGGGCGGGGCCTTACGCATCTACAATTGGTCGGACTATATCGACCCGGCTTTGCTGGCCCAATTCACCCAGGAAACGGGGATAAAAATCACTTACGACACCTTTGATTCCAATGAGGTGTTGGAGACCAAGGTCCTGCAGGGCGGCACCGGCTATGATCTGGTGGTGCCCTCCAACCACAACCTGCCGCGCTACATCACAGCGGGCGCGGTGCTGACGCTGGACAAGGCCCGGCTGCCGGGCCTGCACAAGCTCTCGCCGGACACCGTCAAGCATATGGCCGCCTTCGATCCCGGCGGCGTCTACGCTGTGCCCTACATGCAGGGCACCATCGGCATAGGCTACAACAAGGCCGCCGTCGCCAAGCGGCTGCCCGGCGTGAAGATCGACAGCTGGGCCGTGGTGTTCCAGCCCGCCAACCTGGCCAAGCTCAAGGATTGCGGCGTCTACTTCCTGGACGCGTCGGAGGACATGTACGCTGTCACGCTGAACTATCTTGGCAAGGACCCCAACTCAAAAGCCGTAGCCGACTATGCGGCGGCGACCGACCTGCTGATGAAAGCGCGGCCCTATGTGCGCAAGTTCCACTCGTCCGAATACATCGAGGCGCTGGCCAACGGCGATATCTGCGTGGCGGTCGGCTATTCAGGCGACATCCTCCAAGCCAAGGCCCGCGCCGCCGAGGCCAGGAACGGTGTCACGATTGCCTATGTTGTGCCCAAGGAAGGCAGTCAGGTCTGGTTCGACGTCTTCGTCATCCCCAAGGATGCGCCGAACCCGGCGGCGGCGCACAAGTTCATCACCTTCATGCTGCGACCTGAAATTATCGCCAAGGCCTCGAACTTCACCCAGTACGCCAACGCGAATGCGGCGGCGACGGCATTGGTCAACCCGGCCATCCGCGATGATCCAAATGTCTATCCGACCCCGGAACTCTCCAAGCGGCTGTTCGTGACCACCACCAAGGATCAGGCCCTGCTGCGCGATGTAAACCGCCAGTGGACCCGGGTGCTGACGGGCCGTTGACCGGTCGTCCCCAAATCGGCGGCATCCGCTCCAGTTTTGCGCCCTGGGAGGACCCGGCAGCGACTCCGTTGGTGCGCTTCGAGCGCGTGTCACGCAGCTTCGGGGACACCAAGGCGGTCAGCGGCGTGGACCTTGCGATCTACGAGGGCGAGTTCTTTGCCCTCTTGGGGCCGTCGGGCTGCGGTAAGACCACTCTGATGCGCCTGCTGGCTGGATTCGAGACGCCGGACGCGGGCCGTGTCGTGCTCGGCGGGCGCGACATCAGCGCCGATCCACCCCACCAACGCCCGGTCCATATGATGTTCCAGGCCTATGCTCTGTTCCCGCACCTGAACGTGGCCCAGAACGTGGCGTTCGGTCTCAAGCGCCAAGGCCTGCCACGCGCCGAGATCACCGCCCGCGTCGAGGAGATGCTGTCTCTGGTGCGGCTGGAAGGGCTGGACCGCCGTCGGCCCGACCAATTGTCCGGCGGCCAGCGCCAGCGGGTGGCCCTGGCCCGGTCACTAGCCCCACGCCCACGCATCCTGCTACTGGACGAGCCGATGGCCGCCCTCGATAAAAAGTTGCGTGAGGAGACCCAGTTCGAATTGATGGCACTGCAACAACGCCTGGGCATGACCTTCATGATCGTCACCCATGACCAGGACGAGGCCATGGTGGTCGCTGACCGCATCGCCGTGATGCGCGACGGTCAGATTGCCCAGATCGGTCGGCCCGCCGAAATCTACGAGGCACCCGTCGATCGCTATGTTGCCGGATTCATCGGCGACATGAACCTGTTCGAAGGCCGCGTCTCTTCGGTGGACGGCCCGCTGATCCGCCTGTCGACGCCGGATGGCGTATTCGATGTCGAGGGTAGCGGTGCCAGGCTTGGCGATACGGCGTGGCTCGCGGTTCGTCCCGAGAAGGTCGCCGTTCACGACCAGCCGCCGGCCGACGCGCGCAACAGGCTGGCGGGCAAGATCGTCGATTATGCCTATCTGGGCGACTGGACGACCTATCTGGTCGAAGTTGCGCCGGGCCGGACCCTGCGCGCCGCCCGTGCCAACGCCACGCGTACCGATGATCGTCCGCTTGGTTGCGATGATCCGGTCTGGCTGACCTTCGCGCCCTCCAGCGCCGTGGTCTTGACCCGGTGAAGCGCGGGACGTTCCGACTCTCGGCCATTCTGCCGATCCTGTGGCTGGCCGTCTTCTTCGTGGTCCCGTTCCTATTGGTGGCCAAACTTTCCCTGTCGGACACGGTTTTGGCAATCCCGCCTTACGCGCCGCGATTGGACTGGCGTGCAGGCTTCGACGGCCTTCCCGCCTTTCTGCGTGCCCTGGATGGTGAGACCTACGCCCGGCTCATCCAGGATCGTCTCTACCTCGACGCCTACCTGTCCAGCCTGCGACTAGCGGCGATGGGGACGGGACTGCTGCTGCTGATCGGCTATCCGATGGCCTAT
>JAYTWT010000284.1:0-7221 GCA_043743295.1 Alphaproteobacteria bacterium
TGGACGACCTGAACGATGACCGAGGACTCGACCCGGCGCAAATTCTCGCGGCCAGCCAAAACGTCGGCGTTGGAGGCGTTCACCGCCGCCGCCGTGCGACCACCGGTCCACAGAGGTTGGGTAAAGCTCAGGCCGCCTGTACCGCGGTTACTGCGTCGCACGCCGCCCGTGCCGAAACTGTCGGGGACGCCGTCACCGTTGAGATCGACACCGCGCCCGGCTTTCGGCGTCTGGGTCTCGGCCCACTGTGAGGAGAATTGTGCACCAAGGGTCGGGCGCCACCCAGCGCGCGCCTGGACATAGGACTCGTCGGTTGCCCGCTGCGTCGCGCGCTGGGCCTGGAGGGTCGGGTTGTTCTGATAGGCTAGAGCCAGCGCATCGGCCAAGGTCTCAGCCTGGACCGACCCAGCCACAGCGCCCACGCTGGCCATAAGGGTCGCAGCCAAAAGGCGGCCACGGAAAGTGATCGACATACCTATTCCCCGATCTCGCGAGCGACGCACCCTTTAGGTTATCGCCCTATATGCTGTCGTGTGCCGCTCGGACCAAGCCCATTCAACTTAAGCTTTTTTCACACCCGCGTTTCCAAGGTGTTTCAGTCCGACTTATAGGGCAAATCCGGGCACTGCCTCAAACCCGCGCAACACCGGCGGGAAGCAATCGAACAGGTCACGTCGCCCGACCGAATCACCCGCGCGAACGTATAGGCAGGCTTGGCCAACCGGCCCGGCGCGCTCAACGATTCCCAATCGACCGTTCAAGGCTAGGGCGGAGGTCCAGGCGGCAGGTGCGCGCGTGACGGCACCCTCGCAGACCACAATGTCGAACAATCCTAACGGCAGGGTCGCCTCGGCGTCGATACTCACGACCTCCACGCCCAACGCGGACATTACGGCGGCGGCGTAGGGCGCGCTGATCGCCAAGGCTCGCTCGGCTGGCATCGGGCGTAGAGCCTGCAGCATCTTGGACACGTCGCGCGGCTTGAGCAACCAGCGCCCCGGCGCGTACTCCACCTCCAGGTCGGCATAGGCCTGGAACGCCCGCGCCGCCGGCACGAAATCCTCGCGCGCCAGCACCCGCATGGCGTCCTGAATGCGAACGTCGGTAACGTCCTGGGTACGAACCTGGCTCTCCACCATGTTCAGGCGGGCGGCGGCGAAATCGGCCATGGGAATCCTCGGGACGAAACGATCCGTCGCGCCGGGTTATAGGCGCCCGTGTCCGGAAGGCAATTGCAGCCTGATGGCCCATCTGATAGCACCGCGCGCTCTAAGTGGCCTGATGGCGGAGTGGTGACGTAGCGGACTGCAAATCCGCGCACCCGGGTTCGATTCCCGGTCAGGCCTCCAAACACTCTCGAAATGCCGACGCATGACGACCCCCCTGCCCCACATCCTGGTCACCGGCTCCACGCGGGGCATCGGCGCGGCTATCGTTGCGGCGCTTGAGGGCCGCGCGGTCGTGATCGGGCATGGTCGTCTGGATGGCGAAGGCGTGATCGGCGCGGATTTCGCCGATCCGGGAGCCACGGACCCGTTTTGGAATGCGGCGCTGGACCGGTTGAACGGGCGCATCGATGTGCTGATCAACAATGCCGGCGTGTTCGAGGCGGTGCCGGTCGATGCGCCCTTGGCCGACTGGCAGGCCGGATGGGCACAAACGCTGCAGATCAACCTGCAAGCCGCCGCCGACCTCAGCCGCCGGGCGATCCTGCACTGGCGCGAGCGGGGCGCCGGCGGGCGACTGGTCAACATCGCCAGCCGCGCGGCTTATCGCGGTGATAGCCCTGCACACTGGCACTATGCCGCCTCAAAGGCCGGGATGGTCGCCATGACCAAGTCCATCGCGCGGGGTTTTGCTGCCGAGGGAATCCTGGCGTTTGCGATCTGTCCTGGCTTCACCATGACTGGGATGGCGGACGATTACCTCGCCAGCCGTGGCGGCGAAAAGCTATTGGCGGACATCCCGCTGGGCCGCGTGGCTGAACCCGCAGAAGTGGCTTCCACCGCCGCATGGCTGGCCCTGGATGCACCCGCCTCGATGACCGGTGCAGTGCTGGACATCAACGGTGCCAGCTTCGTGCGGTAGGCTTTAGAACAAATTCGCCGCTTCGAGGGACCGCGATAGGGCGCGGCGATCTAGCGTTCTCAGGATCGACCCCACGCCGCTATTTCAGTTGCGTGGCCGCCAGGCGGCGTACCAGCTCGACCTTCGAATGGACGCCCAGCTTGGTATAAATCGATGTCAGGTGGTTGCGCACGGTGGCGCGGCTGATGCCCAGATCGGCAGCCACCTTCGGTGCGGTGAGGCCGGTGGCAAACAGCAGGGCCACGCGACGCTCTGCCAACGAAAGCAATGGCGTTTCGGCTTCGGCGGCCAAACTCAGGATATGCCGGTCCTGGCCGAGATGCAGCAGAAACCCCTGCCCTCGCGCCCGGAACTGCGACGCCGCCCGATCTACCCCGCGCCTCAATTCATCTGGCAATCGGGGCCCGACCCAATCAGGAAATAGCGACCGCATTTTCAGGCCGAATGCCGCATCTGAGGCGTGCACTTGGCCCAGGGGATCGATCACCGCATGGCCTTCCGCCAGCGCCTGAGCCGAGGCGCCGCCACCGGTGCCCTGTCGGGCCACGTGCCAGAGCATTCTATGGCGCCACGCCGCCGCAAGATGGGGCATGAGCAAGCCCAAGGCCTCACGCTCATCATCGCGAAACACCGCCCGCCGGTCGCCTCGGAAGAGGAAGATCAGCTCACCGACTTTAGTAGCGGGATCGACCTGGGTAACACCCAGCGCATGCTCGATCCCGGCAGGCCCGCAAAATTCGCGATAAATCTCAGAGGCGTAGTGCTCCTCCAGGCTTTGAATGTCTTCATTGCGCAGACACTCACCGGGACGCTGTGAAACCGCACTTCGAAGTACGTCATGCGCTTGCCACTGGAGACCGTAGGCCATTAGCCGATCCGGCGGGAAGTCGCAGGCCGCAATACCGAAGATCAATTGGGGCTCCTCGGCACCCGAGCCCCATATGGCCGCGTCAAAGGGGATCAGCGCCCGGATACGCTGCAGACAGGCCTCGCGAAACGTCGCAAACGCGGCCCTCGGCACGCTCTCGTGGAGATCTAGAACAATTGCATTGATCCGAGCCGTAAAGGCCAACCCAAGTCTCCCCTAAGGTAGCAACCGATGTGACGGTATGGATGCAACACCTAGTGGCCCATAGAGCATTTGCATCATTTCCACGGCGGAAACTCCGCAGCCTGGGCCAACAACATACAACTTTATAGTGCATCCGCCCTATAGAACACGACTGAGCACGCGGGTTAATATCATGTTGAACTTACAGGTTTTTTCGCCTGTGAGGGGAATTGGGATCGGTCATCAAAGGCATCTTCCGGTGATGACGCAGGTGCAAGAGTGAGGGCGTAATGAACAGAATTGAAGTCAGTTCGGGTCGTCGGCTCCGTTTGGCGGTAGGTTTTGCTGTCGGTATCTCTGTCAGCGTTGTGGCCGCTGCGGCGTTGGCGCAAACCAGTTATGATCAGAGGTATTCTGCATCCGCGACCCGCGATGATCCGAACCTGGGACCGGTCAGCGATTCCAGTTCGCAGCGCTCTAACTTCTTTCCGTACCCGGTCACATTCTTTACCCAGGGCTCGGCCAGCGTTAGCCGAACAGACATCCTGCCAGACGGGACCGGATTGTATTTCGGCAGCGCCTCCAGCAATGCCGGGGCCCTGGCCGGTGATCGGTTCGTCAAAGCGTCGGCATTTTCGAGCCTCGACTTTACGACAGGGCGGACAAGCAGCGACGCTGGTGCCATCTGGTCGTCTAGAGCCACGCCCGGCAAAGACGCTCTCGTGGATGTCAGCGTATTGCTAGCTCGCAGCCTATACTTTGGCGACTTCCTAAGCAACACAGATCGCGGCAACCAAATTTTGGATTTCGCCACCGCAAATGTCCAAGCGTTCGATTTCGCAGAAGCATTCACACTTTCGGCGACTGTATCGCTAAATGTTCTAGTCCGTGAAGTTGAAACGGGCGTATTTTGGAATTCATTTGTCCAAGAAGAAGTCAATCGCAGCTTCGTACTTGGAAAATATAGCGATGGCATTACTTATGTATCTGGCGGAATCGGAGATCGCGCTTACAGCATTTTTCGCACCGGAACGAACATATCAGGAATTCCAATAGGAACCGAAATCGTTGAGGAACATCCCATAGATTTCAATTCCGCCCAATACCCCCCTACCTATGGAACGCAGTTCTCCAGCATATTCGGGGTAGACAACCTATTCCTGCATGCAGGCCGAACCTACGATATCTCTTTGGATCTTAGTTGCTATTCCAGCGTTCTCGCGTTGTCCGGTCTGGCTGATCCATCCGCCTATTCAGCAGGATGCGATGCTAGTAATTCCGCCTATTGGCTTGGACTGACGGATTTCCGGGATTTCGAAGGTAACACGATCACGCCGGTAAGCTTTACGAGCACCGACACGGGGCTCGACCTGTCCCGCCCGAGCCCGTCCGCGCCCGGCGGCTCAGGACCTATCCCCGAACCCGGAACCTGGGCGCTGATGATCGGCGGCTTCGGTCTGGCCGGCGCCGCACTACGGCGTCGGCGTGCTGCGGCCTGAGCAGAAACGCTCCATCCCAAGACCACCAGAATATCGACGACCACGGCGGCGTCGGATAACGACAAATCCCGCTTAGGGAGCTTAATCGGGGCTGTTGTAAGGGGCTGATAGGTCTGGCTTAGATAGTCCTCTGTGGCTTGCGCAAGAGGAGACTTGATGGCGTCGATCAGACGGGCATTTTTGGTCATGATTGTAAGCACCGCTCTGGCGGCTTGCGGAGGGGTGCCGAGCCCCGACATCACACGATCCGACGCGCTTGTCGGGGCGTGGCGCTCCAAAATTCAGGCGAGCAGCGGCGCGCTGATGTCGATGCAGAATCTCGAATTTATGACGGTGTTCAACGCGGGCGGAACGATGACGGAGTCATCGAATTATGATGGCGCGCCCCCAGTGCCGCCAGCCTACGGCGTGTGGCGGCAAACGGCGGATCGCAAATTCGAAGCCCGCTACGACTTCTGGGTGACCAAGCCGCCTCTCGAACTCGGCGAACTGACCAAGGGTGGCGGATGGGGACCAGGCGGCTACGGAACTCTGATCGAAACGATTACGCTGGCGGCAGATAAACAGTCCTACAGCTCAACGCTCACCTACGAATTTTTCGACACTGCCGGGAAGCCGGTGCCAGGTGGAGGCACCGCGACGGCCCGCGCGGTCAGGATGGGCTTCCGAGGTCGTTGGTACCCGATACCTTGCGACACAGAGGCACTTCGGCGGACCTCAATCCATCAATCGCTGCGTCAGATAGGTGAACTCCAGCGCACTGCGCACAGCCCGCTCGTTGAGGTTCGCCGCCGCCGCGTGCCCGCCGTCGATGTTTTCGTAGTACAGATAGTCGTAGCCGTATTCCTTCAGCCGCGCGGCAGCCTTGCGGGCATGGGCGGGGTGGACGCGGTCGTCCTTGGTCGAGGTCTCGATGAACACGCGCGGATAGGGCTGGCCCGGCTTGAGGTTCTGGTACGGCGAATAAGTCATCAGCATGGCCCGCTCTTCCGGCACCTGCGGGTCGCCATATTCGCCGATCCACGAGGCACCGGCCCCGATGTGGTCATAACCGATCATGTCGAACAGCGGCACCTGGATGACGATGGCGTTGTAAAGTTCCGGCCGCCTGGTCAGCGCCACGCCCATCAGCAGGCCACCGTTGGAGCCGCCCATGATGCCGAGTTTCTTCGGGTTGGTGATCTTGCGCGCGATCAGATCCTCGGACACGGCGAAGAAGTCGTCATAGACGGCCATCCGCTTCAGCTTCAGCCCGGCGTTGTGCCAGCGGGGTCCGAACTCGCCGCCGCCGCGGATGTTGGCGACGACATAGACGCCGCCCCTCTCCAGCCACAACTTGCCGACCGTTCCCGAATAGGCCGGGGATTGGCTGACCAGAAAGCCGCCATAGGCGTAGAGCAGCGTAGGGTTGGTTCCGTCCAACTTCAGGCCCTTCGCACGGACCACGAAATAAGGAACCTTGGTGCCGTCCTTGGACGTCGCCCAGTGTTGTTCGGTGACGAACTTTGAGGCGTCAAAGCGGTCCGGCAGCGCGCGGAGTTTCACAGGCGCGCCGCCCGCAGCATCGGCCAGCCACTGGCTATTCGGCGTCAGATAGTTGGTGGCGGTGACGATCAGCCGGTTGTCGCTTTTGGAGGTCGAGGACACAGACAGCGTTGAATCTTTTGGCAGATCAAGCGCCGTAGAGATCCACGCCTCACCCTGGCGCGCCAAACTGACAACCCGACCCTTCACATTGTCCAGCATTACGACAACCAGTCGGTCTCGCGTGGTGGTCACCTGCTCGACCGCTTGGCTCGCGGTGGGACGCACCACCAGCGAGGGGGCCAGCGAACCTGGCTGGGCCTTGACGGTGGCAAGGTCGAGGTCGACCAAGTCGCCCTCCTTGAAGCCTCGATCGGGCCAGTTCTCTTTAAGATTGACGAGCATCCGCCCGGCGAGATAGCCGGCCACCGTCGCCTTCTTCGGCAGGTCGAGACGCGAGGTGCCGGTGTCGGTCAGCAGATAGTATTCAGCATTGAACGTGTCCAAGGGCCGCTGAATGACCACGCCGACGACCTTGCCGTAGGGTTCGCGCAGGACGATGGACTGCACGCCATAGCCGCCGTCCGCCTTAGTCCCGCGATAGACTTCCTGGGCCTGGGAAAGCGCCTGACCTCGCTTCAGCAGCTTGGCGATGAACGGATAGCCCGAGGTCGTGACGTCGCCCTTGGCCCACGCCGTGACCACCAGCAGCGTATCCCTATCGATCCAATTCAGCCGGTGTTTGCCCTCCGGCAGGCGGAAGCCGCCCTCGACCCAAGCACTGGTCGCGGTGTCAAACTCGCGGACCTCGACCGCATCTTTGCCGCCATTTGAAAGTCGGACCAGGCAATAGCGATCTTCCGGCGGCAGACAAATCGCACCCGACCAGACCCAGTTCTTTCCCTCAGCCTTGGCCAGCGCATCGACGTCCAGTACTATCTTCCAGGCTGGAGAGCCGGATCGATAGCTCTCTACGGTCGCCGCACGCCAGATACCCCGCACATGTTCAGCGTCTTGCCAAAAGTCGCGCAAAGCTCCGTCGCCGGCGAAATAGATGCT
>JAYTWT010000285.1:0-14858 GCA_043743295.1 Alphaproteobacteria bacterium
CCATCCGAGGCGAACTCAATCTCACCGAGATTCTAGATGCTCCCCCCGCTGGGGGAGCTGGCCGCGAAGCGGACTGAGGGGGTCCTAGGCCGCGCTGGACAGCTGTTCGAACAGGTTTGCCGGCCACTGCGAGGCAAACGGCTTCAGGCCAAGATCGGTGCGCACAGCCTCGACCGGTTTGTGCCACAACCCTTCCCAGTGGACGCCCAGCAGAGGCGGGCTCTCGCGCCCATGGACCCAGGCGCCCAGGATGGTGTCCAGCATCAGGGCGGCACCCTGCGGTTGCTCGAAGGCGACCCGGGTCAGCACCATGGCCAGAAACACCGCCGAATAATGATGCCCGAACTGCGCCATCTGGAAGGCCGAGATCGCAACCTCGTGCAGGCCCGTGGTCTCATAGCCCGCCACGATGTGCCAAAGATCGTGGGACTGCAAAATCCGCGCGTTCACGTAGGCGGCGGTCGGCGGTAGGTGGGCTAGGCCCAAGGCCTCTCGGTCCAGCACCTCCAGGTCGAACCCGTTGTCGACGATCAGCTTGTGGAACGCACCGCCCAGCGAGCCGTCCGGGCAGGCCGCCAGGGCCTCCAGGCTGAAGCGCGCCGGATAGCCCTGCGCCACAGCGCTGCGAATGCCGGGATATTCCAGTGGCGCGTCAGCGAGGCGGCCCGACAGCGTTGGTGACACCAACCCGCTCAAGGCGGCCGTGCGCTGGGTGACCCCGCCTGCGTCCAGCGTCCCGCGTGGCTGGTCCAACAGGCTCCATAGCGCCGCCCAGAATTCCGGTGAGATCGGCGCGGCCTTGACCGGCCCCGTCCGGATGGCCGGCGCCTTCACATCCTTGCCGAACCAGCCCTTGGCGGCGGCGTCATAGGTAGCGGGAATCCGTTCGGGCGCGGCGATCGCGGCGTGCAACGCTAGGGCCGCCAAGGCGCGCAGACCGATGCCCGTGGGCTCGCGCCTCAGCCCTGCGGCCAGCGCACGCGCATCGCCGCCACCGGCGACCGACATCGCTTCGAACCCTCTGCGCAAGTCCGCAGCGTCCATCCCAAAGGCTCCCATTCCCAACAAGGAAGAGCCTGACAGCTTTCGTTGCGGCTTGTCGAGGGACTTCAGCCGCCGTTACGTTGACGCATCGCGGCCATGGCGGCCTCCAACTCGGCGGCGGTGATCTTGCCGTCCTTGTTGGCGTCAACTAGGTCGAACCGTTCCGCTGGACGACCGGCGGCCACCCACTCGTCCTTGGACACCGCGCCGTCGCCGTTCTTGTCCCAATTTTTGATCATATCCGCGGGGGCCGGCATCTGGGCTGAGGCGGTGGTGGCGACACCTAGAACGGCGAGCGCCGCGGCCGCGATGATTGCAGTACGCATTGTGGGTTACTCCTTGACGTTGGCAGGCACAGGGCGCGCGCGTTGTTGCCAGCGTGTTGCGCGAATGTGGCCGGTTTGCGCCGCCCGCCGCCGCAAGCTACTGAGCGAGCATGAAAACCCTGGGTCTCATCGGCTTCGGACAATTTGGCCAGCTGGCCGCCAGCGCACTGAAGCGCGACTTCCGCGTAACCGTCGCTGACCCGGCACCCGACAGTGCAAAGCGGGCGGCAGAACTCGGCGTAGGGTTCGGCACGCTAGAGAGGGTGGCGGGGTCCGAGATTGTGCTCTTCGCCGTACCGGTCGTTTCAATGCAGGCGACCTTCGCCGCCGCCGCGCCGTACCTTGCACCCGGAACCCTGGTCTTGGACGTCGGCTCAGTGAAAGTGATGCCGTCGCAGTGGATGCTGGACCTCCTCCCGCCACACGTCGACTTGGTCGCTACGCACCCGCTGTTCGGTCCGCAGAGCGCAAAAACGGGCCTACAGGGCCTGCGTCTCGTCGTCTGCCCGATCCGTGGTGATCGGCACGAGAAGGTCGCGGCATTTGGTCGGGGTCTCGGCCTGACGGTCAGCATCGTCACGCCGGAAGAACACGATCGGGAGATGGCTTATGTCCAGGCTCTGACCCACCTGATCGGTCGCTCGCTGGTCAATCTGGGAATCCCGGACGAAAGCCTGAAGACCCCGTCCTACCAGCACCTGCTGGAACTCTGTTCGCTGATCGGGGCCGACACCTTTGAGCTGTTCACGGCCATTCAGACCCAGAACCCCTATGCCGCCGAGGTCGCACAGGCGTTCGTCGCTGAGGCTCGCAGCCTCCTCGACCAGGTGGCCGTCACGCAGGATTAGCGCCGCATGAAGTCGCTGAGCGCGTCCACAACGGCGCGATTGTCCGCCTCCAGCCCTACGGTCAAACGGAGGTGGTCTGGTAGGCCGTAGTTCAGCACCCGCCGCGTCAACAGCCCCCGCGCGCTCAGAAAATCATCCGCGTCCGCTGCCGACAGACCCGGCGTTTTCGGAAAGCCGATCAGGACAAAATTAGTCGCTGAGGGCCCCACGATCTCCAAGCCCAGACCACCAAGTTGCTGGACCAGGAAGTCGCGCCAGTGATCCACGTGGGCGATAGAGCGGTGCTGAAAGTCATCGTCCGCCAGTCCCGCCACCGCTGCCATCTGCCCGGCGACCGAGATGTTGAACGGTAGGCGAATACGCTCCACCGCCTCGACGACGGCGGTCGGCGCATAGCCCCATCCCACCCGCAGTGACGCGAGGCCGTGAAGCTTTGAAAACGTGTGCGTGACCACGATGTTGTCAGACCCGCGCGCCAATTCCATCCCGTCGTCGAACCCGGGAATGGTGGCGAACTCGCTATAGGCACCGTCGAGGACCAGCACGATGCTAGGCGGCAAAGCGGCATGCAAACGCTGGACCTCGGAAAACGGTATCCAGGTTCCCGTCGGATTGCCGGGGTTGGCCAGGAAGATCAGCCGCGTGCGATCATCGACGACCTTCAAGATCTCGTCCACATCGATGCGGTAGTCAGGCTCCTTGGCGTGGCGGACCTGCGCCTGACAGGCGCGGGCACCGATGGCGAAGGCGGCAAAGCCGAACTCGCCCTGGATGATGTTGTCGCCGGGCTCGAGGAAGGTCTGGTTCAACAGCTGGAACACCTCGTCCGAGCCGCAGCCGAAGATCAACCGGTCTGGCTCCAGCCCAAACTTTGCGGCGATGGCTTCGCGCAGGATTGTCGTGCGGCTATCCGGATAGACTTGTAGCTGGTCGGCGGCCGCCAGGAAGGCTTCGCGCGCCTTCGGACTGGCACCCAGCGGGTTCTCATTGGCCGAGAGTTTGACCGGATTGGCGACCCCTTCGGCCTTGGCCTTACCGGGCACATAGGCGTGGATGTCCATGATCCCGGGCTTGGGCATCGGCTTGAGCGCGCGGGCGCGGTTTTCGGTTTCGGACATCGATGGACTTGCTTGGCGAGGGTGACGCCGGTCGGCGGGGAGCCGTCTTCTACACGTCCAGCGGCGCGGGCGCAGCCCCGATCACGCCATTCAACCGGCCCGGCGCGCGGGCCAGACGCTCGTCATCGCGTTGGTAGTACCCGGCCAGCATGAACAGTTTCAGCCCGCCGGCCTCCGAAACCAGCTCTGCGGCCACACCATCGCGGCTGAGGGCGTCCGCAACAGCAACTGCAGGGCCCGCAGCGTCAGTCACCCAGAATGTGTGGTCGTCTCCGGTCGGCTCGACCTCCACTGCCGCCACCGCCAGCGCCGACATCGGGCCCCAGGCCGTAAGGCAGGGTAGGGCCGCGAAAATCTTCAGCGCGGGCTCCGCCAGAAGGCGGCCCCACCAGGCGCTGTCTGGCGTTAGAGCGCAGACGGCAACGCCGCCTCTCTGCCGCGCCGCCGCGAGCGCGTCCTCAGCCGTTGTGACCTGGACCATCGGCGGAGCGGCGCCGAAGCGCTGGCGGGCCATCTCAACAGTACGGCCCGGATCACGTCCGCCCCAAACGGCGAGATGGAACGGACCTTGGCTGGCCAGGCTATCGCCGATCATCTCGCGCCAGATGCGGACGATCAGGCTGGGACTGGCAGCCCGCCGTTCCATGCCAATCAGACGGCGCAGGATCGCGGCTTCACGGCCAGGGCGCAGTCCGAACTTGTCGCCGTCGCCCGCCGCTGCCTTCGCGGTCGCGACCGCGCGGGCGATCGCGGCACGTTCGTCGACGAGCCGCAGCATCTCGGTGTCGAGCGCGTCGATCCGTTGCCGCAAGGCGTCCAGCGACGCGCCTGAGTTCGCTCCGGCCTCGGAGTTCGACATGAAACGCCCCAAAATTCGAGCTACGCGACGTAAGTCATTGCGCTCTCGCGCGCAATAGGAGCCATCGGCGCAAGAAAGTTGCAGTTGCAACGGGTGCCGACCTACGCGGCGGCGGCGGCCTCATTCCTGTTGAGCGCGCCTTGCAGCGCGGCGAGCAGGTGTTCGGGTTTCATCGGCTTTTCGACAACGCCGTTCATACCAGCAGCTAGATAGCCGGCGGCGTCTTCCGGATCGGCGTTGGCCGTCAGGGCGATGATCGGCACGGCTCCGATACGTCCAGGCAGGTTGCGGATCGCACGTGTCGCGGCCACGCCGTCCAACTGCGGCATGCGGATGTCCATAAGGATCAGGTCAAAACGTCCGGTCCGGGCGGCCTCAACCGCTTCCAGGCCGTCCTCAGCGGACTCGCTGGTGCAGTCGAACATCTCGACAAGAGACTGGGCGACCATCCGGTTCGTCGCATTGTCATCCACCACCAAGATGTGGGCAGAGCGTGCAGCGCTATCTTTCGGCTTGGCGACAGTCTCAGCGACCGACGCCAGCCGCAGTTCAAAGGCGATGGTGTCGGAAGCGCCAGCATTGGCTTCCTTGTGTAGGATGCCGCTCATGCGGCCCAGCAGCACCCGCGCCAGCATCGCATCCATTGCCACTTCAAGGCCCAGGCGTTCTTCTATCTTCTGAATTCGCACGTCGGCGTCATCGATATCCCAGGCCGTATCGCGCGGACCGCGTACGCTGCCTTCCAGGGTGACGCCGCTCGTGCCGGAGCGAGCGTGCAGTCCGACTTCCACGGCACCCCGCCCTTGCGCAGCCACCGCTTCACCGATGAGGCCATCGAAAATCTGCAGCAATCGGCGGCGATCCGCCATGGCCGCTGCCTCAGGGTCACCGTCATAGGACACCAGCAGGGTGACGCCGGCGTCTCCAGCGCGGGTTTGCCAGCGCGCCTGCACCTCGTCGCTAAATTCACGCAAACGAACAGGTTCTAGGTCGAGTTGCGGAGTACCCTGCGCCAAGCCTCGAAGGTCGAGGGCGCTATCCAGCAGTCGCAAAACCCCGGTCGCCGCGTCGGCCACGCTGTCCACGCACGCTTGCGTATCAACGAGCGACTGTCGGCGCTTCAGATTCTCGGTGAGTGCCAGCACGCCATCCATCTGCTGACGAATTCCGGCGGTGACCCGGTCAAAGAAGAAGTCGGAAAGCGCCATATCGTACCGGAAAACTGAAGTCTTGGGCCGAGATATACCGCATAGCGATTTCGCACAGGTTAAGCGCTGGTCATCCGCCGCCATCTTCACCGGGGCGACATTTGGGACCCCCGGGCTGGCTTTTGGGACCCAACGTGTGGCGAAGCGCGGTCAGAGCGCAACCTGGGCGCCCAACTCTACGACTCGTGACGGCGGGATCTGGAAGAAGTCAGCCGCCCGACCGGCATTGCGTAACAAAAACGCGAAGAGGGCGTCCTGCACCAAGGCCAAGCCTCGAGCCGGTCGGCCAATCAGTGTCCGACGGCTAAGGAAGAACGATGTGCGCATGATGTCGAACTTCAAGCCCTTGGCCCTGGCGAGCGTAAGTCCGCGTGTGACATCGGGACGTTCCATAAAGCCGAAGGTCAAGGTCAGGGTGCGGAAGCCGGGTGCCAGGTCCTCAAGCGCTACACGATCAGCATCAGCGACATGGGGCCTACTCGCAACCTTTACCGTGAGTAGGACGACCTGCTCGTGAAGCACCTGGTTGTGCTTGAGGTTATGCAGCAGCGCGGCAGGAGCCTTGTCAGGATCGCTCGTCAAAAACACCGCACACCCCCTGGCGCGCATCGGAGGCCGAGCGGTGAGCATTGCGACGACGTCTTTGATATCGAGATCGCGCTGCTCGGACCGTGCTAGCCGGGCGCGACCGCGCACCCAGGTCCACATTACGAAGATCAACGCTGCGGCGATCAATAGAGGGACGAAACCGCCATGGAAAACCTTCAGCAGATTGGCCGCCAGGAAGCCCCCTTCAACCAAAAGGAACGGCGAGAACAACAATAGCGAAATCCAGAGCGGCTGTTTGCGGAGCCTGTGGATGGCGACCACCGCCAACAGCGATGAGGTGATCATCGCGCCGACCACCGAAATCCCGTAGGCTCCGGCCAGAGCACTGGATGATCCAAAGCTGAGCACCAGTGCGACGACGCCGACCAGGAGGATCCAATTGATTTGCGGCGCGTAGATCTGGCCCACGTGATCGGCCGATGTGGCCTTCAATGTCATCCGCGGCAGGAGGCCGAGCTGGATGGCCTGTTGCGTAAGCGAAAAGGCACCCGAGATGACCGCCTGGCTGGCAATCACGGTGGCGACCGTCGCAAGGATCACGAGGGGGAGTTGCAGCGCTTCTGGGGCCAATCGGAAGAAGGGACTGTCGGCCGCGCTCGGGTCCACCAGAACCAGCGCCCCTTGACCAAGATAGTTCAGTGTCAGGCAAGGAAACACCAGGGCAAGCCACGTAAACTGGATCGGCTTGCGCCCAAAGTGCCCCATGTCGGCGTAGAGCGCCTCTGCACCGGTCACAGTCAGGAAGACGGAGCCCATGACCGCTGGTGCTATCAGCGGATGGCGCTGGATCATGGCGACGCCCTCCAGCGGGTTCAACGCTATGAGGATGCCGGGGGCCTGAAGGATGGCGGTCACCCCCAGTAGCGCCAGGACACCAAACCAAACCACACAGATGGGTCCGAACCATCGACCGATCCCACCTGTGCCTCCGCGCTGTACGGCGAAGATGGCGACCAAAATCACCAGAGTGATCGGCGTAATGAACGGGTCTATCCGACCATCCAATCCGTCGACGATCTTCAGGCCCTCTACGGCAGAAAGGACGGAAACGGCAGGCGTCAGCATAGCATCGCCGAAGAACAAGCCTGCGCCCAACATTCCCACCAGCATGACTAACTGTGCCCCACGCCCACCGGCCCTCTGCACGAGTGCCATCAAGGACAGCGTCCCGCCTTCTCCACGATTTGCGAACCGCATCAGGATCAAGACGTACTTAACGGTGACGATCACCATCAAGGCCCAAAACATCAGCGAGACGACACCGATGACATCGGCGGCAGAGACGCCACCTGCGGAGCCGCGCAGATGCGAGATCGACTCCTTAAAGGCGTAAAGCGGACTGGTTCCGATGTCGCCGTAGACAACGCCGGCGGAGCCTATCGCTAGGCCCGCGAAGGTCTTTAGCGAGGGGGCGGGAGCGTCCGTTTCGAGCGCGTCGGCAGAAGATCGAGACATGTGGCCTCAGGCGATTGGTGAGGACCGGGTTTTCCGCCGATGGGCATAAAAATCCCATGTGGTTGTGGTCATCGCGAGGGCTTAGGCCCTTGCGCTCGCAAGCTGACGGGCCTTCCTTCCCCCAAAGATCGGCCCTGGAGGCTCAGTCATGTTCAAAGATATTGCGGGCGCCGCCCATCGAAGGCGTATCGACCCCTATGGCTATTTGGCCGTCGGGGTTGCGGTCGGTCTGGCAACCCTCGCAGCGGTAGCGTTTGACCGTCAGGTTCATGCCCCCAATCTGTCACTGGTCTTCGTGCTGCCCGTGGTTTTCGCGGCGGCAGTCTTCGGCTGGGGTCCGGCGCTCACGGGCGCGCTCGGCGGTGTTCTGGCCTACAACTACTTCCTCATTACGCCCCGCCATACGTTCCAGGTCACCGACCCGAATGACGCCTGGGCTTTGCTACTGCTGCTGGTGACGGCGGCCGTAGTCAGTGGTGTTGCCGCGCGAGGTCGGCGACGGGCGCTTGCGGCAGAGGAAGCGGCAGCTCAGGGGCAGGCCTTGCACGGTCTGGCCCGCGCAATGGTCGGCGAGATTGAGGCCCCGGCCTTGGCCCAGCACTGTGCGGAGACTCTCAGTGAGCTGTTCACAGCCCCGGTGCTCGTGCTGTTGGACGAAGACGACATTCTGCGGGTGCGCGGGCAGGCTGGAGGCGCAGAGCCGACCGCCTCCGACCTGGAGGCTGCGGATTGGTGCCTCGCGAGCCAGCTGGCCGTCAGGGGCGGTGCCTATCCGGCAGGTGAGGCGACATTCGACTTCTGGCCATTGAAGACGACGCAACGCCGTCGCGCGGTGATCGGCGTGCGTATTTCAGGGCGGGACGAAGGACGCCCGAACGCGCCGGAACGCCTGGTCGAGATTGTCAGTGGATACCTTTCCGTGGCGCTGGATCGCGAAACGCTCGCCCGCCAAGTCTTGGATCAGCGCGTCCGGCTGACCGGTGATCGCCTCAAGGCGGACCTACTCGCCGCGGTGTCCCACGATCTGAAGACGCCGCTCGCGACCGTGCTGCTGACGCTTCAGAGCCTACAGAGGTTCGGTGCCGACCATGACAGCGACACGCGCGTGCAGCTGCTGGCGTCTGCCGAGGCCGAAACAGCGCGGTTGAGCCGGATGGTCGACAACCTCCTCGACATGGGCCGCGTCGAAGCCGGTGCCCTGTCGGTCCGCACCAAGGCTATCGATCTCACGACGCTGGCGGCGATGGGACTGGATCGCGCCGCGCACATGCTTGCCAAGCATTCGGTGGCGGCCGGGACCATGCCTTTGGTCAGCGTAGAGGTTGACCCGACCTTGTTCGAAAGTTCGCTGACCAATGTGCTGGAGAACGCTGCGAAGTTTGCGCCGAAAGGTACGGTGATCGAAGTGCGCGCGGGCACTGATGGCGCGATGGCATGGCTTGAAATCCTGGACCAAGGACCAGGTTTCGGCGGTCCCGTGGAGCCGTTGTTCGCCAAGTTTGCTCGGGGCCGCCAAGGTGACGGACGGCCACCGGGGACCGGGCTGGGCCTGGCTATCGCGCGCAGTTTCCTTGAAGCACAGGGCGGGCGTATCGAGGCAGGGGACCGGGTTGACCGCTCGGGGGCCTGGGTGCGGCTGCTTGCGCCTCTCGCCAAACCCGCATGACGCCTCACGCTGATCCCGCCACTGTGCTTGTCATCGAGGACGATCCTGCGCTGAACGCCGTCCTCGTGGCGACATTGAAGGCCGCTGGCTATCGGCCCGTCTCGGCCAAGAGCGCGGTCGAGGGACTGCGATGGTTGGCCCACTACGGGCCGGATATCATCTTGCTGGACCTCGGACTGCCCGACCGGGATGGGCTTGACGTGATCCGTGAGGTGCGGCTCAAAGCCACGACCCCGATCATCGTGCTTTCTGCGCGGAACGTCGAAGCTACGAAGGTGGAGGCGCTTGATCTGGGTGCCGACGACTATATCCAGAAGCCGTTTGGCATCGATGAGCTGATGGCAAGGCTTCGGGCGGGGCTGCGGCACGGTGTTCAAGTGCGGGGTTCCGCCCCGATCGTAAGGACCGGTGACCTTGAAATTGACCTTGGCCTACGCCGGGTGACCCGTGACGGCGTGGCCGTCGATCTATCACCCAAGGCCTACGACCTGCTGGTGGAGCTTGCATTGAACCTCGGACACGTCGTGACCCACGCCGATCTGTTGCGGGCGGTTTGGGGTAGCGAGCGGGCCGACATTCAGTATCTGCGGGTTTACGTGACGCAGCTGCGCCAGAAGCTCGGATCCGAAATTCTGCCGTCAACACCCGGCGTCGGATATCGTTTGAAAGACACGTCGGCACCTTAACGCTTCGTGCACCCTGCCACCTTCCCTGAACGCGCGTTCCGGCCCATATGGCGGCGATGAGCGAAGGCGCACTGGTTCTGTTTTCGGGAGGTCAAGATTCCACGGCCTGCCTGGCCTGGGCGCTGGAGCGGTATGCGCGGGTCGAGACGGTCGGCTTTGACTATGGTCAACGTCATGCCGTGGAATTGGCGGCCCGCCAGGCTGTCTTGAGCGGGCTACGGCGAGATTTTCCAACCTGGGCGGCGCGTTTGGGTCAGGATCATCTGTTGGACATTCGCAGCTTCGGGGCTCTGGGCGAGACGGCCATGACCACCGACCGCGCCATTGAAATCAACGCAAAGGGCCTGCCGTCGACCTTTGTGCCCGGTCGCAACCTGGTGTTCTTTCTCTACGCGGCGGCACTGGCAGATCGACGCAATCTGACAGCGCTGGTCGGCGGCATGTGCGAGACCGATTTCTCCGGCTATCCAGACTGCCGTCGCCAGACGATTGATGCCCTGCAAGTCGCTCTGAACCTCGGCATGGATCAGCAGTTCCGGCTGGAAACCCCTTTGATGTGGCTGACAAAAGCGCAAACTTGGGGCCTGGCCAAGGGGCTCGGTGGTGAGGCCTTGGTCGCGATCACGGTTGAGGATAGCCACACCTGCTATCTGGGTCAGCGCGGCACGCTGCACCCCTGGGGCCACGGGTGCGGAACCTGCCCGGCGTGCGAGCTACGCCGTACCGGGTTCGACGCTTGGCAAGCCGCCGGACGGCCCGAGGTTCGGCCATGAGCTATGCGGTCAAAGAGATATTCCTCACGCTGCAAGGTGAGGGCGGCCAAGCCGGGCGGGCCGCAGTGTTCTGCCGCTTCACCGGCTGTAATCTCTGGTCGGGCCGGGAACAGGATCGGGCCACGGCGATCTGCAATTTCTGCGACACGGATTTCGTCGGGATGGATGGTCCGGGTGGCGGCCGCTTTGCCGATGCTGAGGCCTTGGCGTCTGCCGTCGAAGCGGCATGGCAGGGCGGGCTCTCGGATCGGTTGACGGTGCTGACCGGCGGCGAGCCGCTATTGCAAGTGGATGAGGCCCTGATCGATGCGTTGCACCGGCGAGGATTCTCCGCCGCCCTGGAGACCAACGGCACGCTCATCGCGCCCAAATCGCTTGACTGGATTTGCGTCAGTCCCAAGGCCGAGGCCGGGGTCGTCCAGACCTGTGGCCAGGAACTGAAGCTTGTATTCCCCCAGCCGGGTGTCGATCCGGCACGCTTCCTTGACCTGGATTTCGAGCGATTTCTGCTCCAACCGATGGATGGGCCCAACGTCGCCGAGAACACCAAGGCGGCGATCGCCTATTGCCTCGCACACCCTAGCTGGCGTTTAAGCGTCCAAACCCACAAGTTTCTCGGCATCGCCTAGGCAGTCGCGCCTGGCCGTCGAAAGCTGTCCTGTAAGCTAGACGCCATGAGCCAACCTGTTTTTGAGATCACCAAGTCGGCAACGTTCGACGCCGCGCACTATTTCGCAGAGGGGCCGGACCATCGGCCCTATTCGAACATCCACGGCCATTCCTTCCATGTGGCCGCGAGCGTTCGCGGCGTGGCGCGAGAGCCTGTCGGCTGGGTCGCGGACCTGGCGGATCTGGAGACGGCGCTGAAGGTGGTGGCGAACCAACTCGACCACGGCCTCTTGAACGAGAAGCCTGGATTAGAGCGACCGACGCTGGAGCATCTCTGCGTCTATTTTGCTGAACGCTTAAAGCTCGATTTTCCAACGCTCTCGCGGGTGGTCGTCTCGCGTCCCTCGATTGGTGAGAGCTGCGCGCTTAGCCTATGACTTCGGGGCAATGGCGGCCTTGATTGCGGCCTTGTCCGTCGCGCGCCGCCAGGGCCCCCGGAAAACTGGATCATGTCGCCGCCTGCGGTCCGGCCCAAAATAGCCCTCGGCCCGCACATAGCTACGGGGGTTTTCAATCACCTGATGCAGGCGCTCGATCACACCCTTGGCGGTCAGCGGTTTGACCAGGAACTCATTGACCCCGGCGTCCCGCGCCTCATTCACGCGCATGATGGTGGAGTGACCGGTGATCATGATGACGGGCGTCATCGGGTTCGGGCTGTCAGGTGAATTCCGCAGAAGTCGGACGAAATCGATGCCGTCCAGCGGCTGCATCGAAAGATCCGTCATCACCACATCGATGTCACGGTTGCGCATCATCTGTAGGCCGCCGGCACCGTCGCTGGCTTCGAAAATATGGCGAATACCGATAGCGCGCAGGATCTCACCCAGCAGAACCCGCATGTAGTGATTGTCGTCCACCAGCAGGATTTTGAGGAGTTCGTAACGCACCGGGCTCGCTTCAAAAGGGGTTCAATCTGACGGGCCGATCGCCACTGACTGGATCGTCATATCAGGGGCCGGATCCGCTTAGGGCGAACTGCGTTATTTGGTCAACTGCAGAACAGTGCAAAACCCGAAATGTTCGGTTTGTCAGCAGGTTAACGCTCGAACAAGTTGTCTCGAACGATATCGTTCAACCGCTGGGTGGCCCGCCGGGACGATGAGCATCAGACCCAGTTTGACCGCGGTGGCGCAGGAAAGCGTCCGCGAGGACGCAGGCCACCATGGCTTCGACGACAGGCGTCCCACGAATGCCCACGCAGGGGTCGTGGCGACCCTTGGTCCTGAGTTCGATCTCTGCGCCGGACTCGTTGAGACTACGGCGCGGTGTCAGGATGGACGACGTCGGCTTGAAGGCCACCCGTGCGGTCACCGCCTGCCCCGTGGAGATGCCGCCTAGAACGCCACCGGCGTGGTTGGCCAGGAACATCGGTCCATCATTGCCCATCCGCATTTCGTCGGCGTTCTCTTCGCCGGACAGCGCCGCCGCTGCAAACCCCGCACCGATTTCGACGCCTTTTGCCGCGTTGATCGACATCAGGGCACCGGCCAGTTCGGCGTCTAGTTTGCCGTAGAGCGGCGCGCCCCAACCGGCGGGCACGCCGCTAGCCTCGACGGCGACAATGGCACCGGTGGACGAGCCTGCCTTACGGATCTTCTCCAAGTGGTCGGTCCAGATGGGGACGATGTCCAAGTCCGGTGCCCAGAACTCATTGTCACCGGTGACGCTAAAGTCGATCCGCGCGGGATCGACCGCGTGCGGCCCTATCTGCACGACCGCACCGCGGATGGTCACACCGGCGATGATCTTGCGGGCGATGGCGCCCGCCGCGACGCGGGCCGCCGTCTCGCGCGCCGATTGGCGACCTCCGCCGCGATAGTCGCGCACGCCGTATTTGGCGAAGTAGGCATAGTCCGCGTGGCCGGGCCGGAAGGCTTCGGCGATCTCGGAATAGTCGCGGCTGCGCTGATCCACATTCTCGATGATCATCGAGATCGGCGTGCCAGTGGTGACTTGGCCGCCGGTCCGTTCGTCTTGGAAGACGCCGGACAGGATGCGCACCGCGTCGGGCTCCTGGCGTTGGGTCACGAACTTGCCTTGCCCCGGCCGGCGCTTGTCCAACCAGGGCTGGATATCGGCCTCGGTCAGCGGGACACCGGGTGGGCACCCGTCAACCACACAGCCCAGCGCCGGCCCGTGGCTCTCGCCCCAGGTGGTCACGCGGAAGAGGTGCCCGAAAGTATTGTGGCTCATGATCGGCTGCTTTTAGAGCGGGTTGAGCAAAAGTGGGAACCGGTTTTCCGCCCGCTAGCCGCGCGGATGTAGTCCCGGCGCTTCCTGGCCGGTGCGCGCGACATATTCCGAATAGCCGCCGCCATACTGGTGGACGCCCTGTGGCGTCAGCTCCAGCACGCGGTTCGACAGGGCCGCCAGGAAATGGCGGTCATGGCTGACGAACAGCATCGTGCCTTCGAAGTCTGCCAGGGCGGCGACCAACATTTCCTTGGTCGCCATGTCGAGGTGGTTGGTCGGCTCGTCGAGCACCAGCAGGTTCGGTGGATCGAACAGCATCTTGGCCATGACCAGCCGCGCTTTCTCGCCGCCGGACAATACGCGGCAGGGCTTTTCCACATCGTCGCCCGAGAAGCCGAAGCACCCGGCCAGGGTGCGCAGGGCCCCCTGGCCAGCCTGCGGGAACGAGCCGTCCAGCGACTCGAAGATCGTTTCCTCGCCGTCCAGCAGGTCCATGGAGTGCTGGGCGAAATAGCCCATCCTGACACTGGCTCCGATGCCGACCGTGCCCTGATCGGGTGCCGTGGTGCCGGCCACCAGCTTCAGCAGCGTCGACTTGCCGGTACCGTTGGCACCCAGGACGCACCAGCGCTCCTTGCGGCGCACCAGGAAATCCAGGCCTTCATAGATCGGCTGGTCGCCATAGCCCTTGTGAACCTTGCGCAGGCTGATCACGTCGTCACCGGAGCGCGGCGGGCTGCGGAAGTCGAACTGGACGCTCTGGCGTCGGCGCGGCGCTTCCACGCGTTCGATCTTGTCCAGTTTCTTGACCCGACTCTGCACCTGAGCGGCGTGGCTGGCGCGCGCCTTGAACTTCTCGATGAACTTGATTTCCTTGGCCAGCATGGCCTGCTGGCGCTCGTATTGCGCCTGGCGTTGTTGTTCGCTCAGCGCCCGCTGCTGGTCGTAGAAATCCAGATCGCCCGAGTAGGTGATGAGGTCGCCGCCGTCGATCTCGACCACCTTGCCGATGATGCGGTTCATGAAGGCGCGGTCGTGCGAGGTCATCAGCAAGGCGCCGTCATAGTTCTTCAGGAACGCCTCCAGCCAGATCAGACTTTCCAGGTCGAGGTGATTGCTGGGTTCGTCCAGCAGCATGCCATCGGGCCGCTGGAGCAGGATGCGGGCCAGCGCCACGCGCATCTTCCAGCCGCCGGACAACAGGCCGACATCGCCCTCCATGCGCTCCTGGCTGAAGCTAAGGCCCGCCAGCACCTCGCGCGCCCGCGCATCCAGCGCATAGCCGTCCAGTTCTTGGAAGCGCTCCAGCACCTCGCCATAGCGTTCCATGTTGGCGTCCAGGTTGTCGGCCTGGCCCGGATCGACCATGGCCGCTTCGAGCCGGGACATCTCGGCGGCCAG
>JAYTWT010000286.1:0-1723 GCA_043743295.1 Alphaproteobacteria bacterium
CTTGCGCGGGCAATCGGGGCGAGGGCGTTGACCGCCGCTGTGATCGTGGTGTCGCTCACATCCTTCAGGCGGATCTGCAGGGCTGCGACGTCGCCGGCGGCGAGCGCGGCGGCGAGCTCACGCCCGAACCCCGCCAGGTCGTCCAGGCGGGGCGGGGTGATCAGGTAGAGGCGGCAGATCGGCGGGCTCATCCCGCCGGTGTTTAAGCCAGGCTCTTGAGCGCGTCGACCAGATCGGTCTTTTCCCAGGAAAAACCGCCCTCGTTGTCCGGCTGGCGGCCAAAGTGACCATAGGCCGCGGTGCGAGCATAGATCGGTCGGTTGAGGCCTAGGTGCTCGCGGATGGCGCGCGGCGTGGCGCCGCCGATCAGCTGCGGCAGGGTGGCCTCCAGCTTGGCCGGATCGACCTCGCCGGTGTCGTGCAGGTCCACATAGAAACTCAGCGGCTGGGCCACGCCGATCGCATAGCTGATCTGGATGGTGCACTTCCGCGCCAGACCTGAGGCCACCACGTTCTTTGCGAGATAGCGGCAGGCGTAGGCCGCCGAACGGTCGACTTTGGTAGGGTCCTTGCCAGAGAACGCGCCGCCGCCATGGGGAGAGGCGCCACCGTAGGTGTCAACGATAATCTTGCGGCCCGTCAGGCCGGCATCGCCATCCGGTCCGCCGATCTCGAAGCGGCCGGTCGGGTTGACGTGCCACTTGGTCTTCTTGGTGATCAGTCCCGCAGGGATGATGCCTTCCACATAGGGGCGGATCGCCGCCTCAATCCGCTTCGGCGTGGCCATGTGCAGGCCGATCCGCTTCTTGTGTTGGGTGGAGACCACGATTTGCAGGATCTCTGCCGGGCGCCCATCCTCATAGCGGATGGTGACTTGGCTTTTGGCGTCCGGCTCGAGCACATCGCATTCGCCGGAGTGACGCACCTCGGCTAGGCGGCGCAGGATGTCGTGGGAATACTGCAAGGTCGCCGGCATTAGCTGCGGCGTCTCGTCGGTGGCATAGCCGAACATGATCCCCTGATCGCCGGCGCCTTCTTCCTTGTTGTCCGAAGCGTCGACGCCCTGGGCGATATGGGCGGACTGTTCGTGCAGGTGGCAGGCGAACTTGGCCTTGTTCCAGTGGAAGCCCTTCTGCTCGTAGCCGATATCCTTGATCGCGGCCCGCACCTTGGGCTCCAGCGAGCGGACGATCTCTTTGGTCAGCGCCTTGTTCTCCGCCTTGGACCCGCCGGGCTTGCCGGCCCGAACTTCGCCGGCCAGCACGATGCGATTTGTAGTGACCAGTGTCTCGCAGGCCACGCGGGCTTCGGGTTGAACTGAGAGGAAGGCGTCTACGACCGTGTCTGAGATCCGGTCGGCGACCTTGTCGGGGTGACCCTCGGACACGCTTTCGCTGGTGAAGATGTAGCTGGAACGGCTCAAGGCGAACTCCGGGGAGACAATTTCAGGGCGCGGCCGTCTAATTGGCCGCTCGCCTATAAAGATATCGTTATGCGGCGCCAAGTTGTCGGAAGCGCGCAGTTTCGCGGCTTTTCCTTCAATATCGCGATCTACGTCCCATCAGGGCGCCCGCCGCCGACACTGCGAGCAACAGGCCAAAGCCCAGGTCTCCGAAGCGCCCATAGAGGGTTGGGGTCAAGGCCGGTGGAAGCGGCGCGTCGATCACGCCAAAGGCCTCAAGTCCCAGGCGCGCGCCTGGCAGGATCCGCCCATAGGCGTCGA
>JAYTWT010000287.1:0-5500 GCA_043743295.1 Alphaproteobacteria bacterium
AACGGGATAATGGCGGAAGAGCGCGGGCCAGTCGGTGGTCGTGATACCGGTCGCGTAGCCAAAATAGGCGCCGAGGCCGCAGCTGGCCCGCGTCACCGCAAGGCTGAGCCTGCCCCCACCACGCCAGACCCCATCGAGATCGCCATGGAGGCGGAGGCCGGTGACACTTCGCCCGACAGTCCGGCCCGGAGGGTGCTGCTCAAACAGGAAGCCCTGATCGGCTGGCAGATCGCCAGCGAGCGGGCCGGCTTCGCCCTGAAAGTGCTGACCGGGCTGGCGGGGCTAACGACGGCCACGGCTCTGGCGGTGATGGTCTGGGACGCCGCCCACGCCGACGGCGTGATCCTGGAGCCCTTCACCGTCCCGCCGGCCCTGGCGGCTGAAGGGGTCTCCGGCGAGGTTGTGGCGGGCCAGGTGCTGGACGAGCTGGCGCGGCTGCGGGCCGAGACCATCCTGCCAGGGGAAGATCGCGACTACAGCAACGACTGGGGTCGCTCGATCAAGGTCGCGATCCCCACCACCGGCGTCTCGCTGGGCGATCTCCAGGACGCCTTGCGGCAATGGCTGGGCCACGAGACCCACATCAGCGGCGAGGTCTACCGCACGCCGGTGGGCCTGACGCTCCGGGCCCGCATCCCGGGCCGTCCAGGCCTCAAGGTCGAAGGGTCCGCCGACGCTCTGGAAGTCTCCGCCCAGACACTGGCAAGGCAGATCTATCGCGACACCCAGCCGCTTCGCTACGCAACCTGGCTCGTCGCCCACGAGGATCCCGCCGGGGCGGTCCGGGTCGCCCAGCCCATCGCCATCGCCGGCGGAACGCCGGCGGAGCGCGCGACGGCCTACGGCGTGCTTAGCTACGCCCGCAATGCCGTTGGCGACGCCGCCGGCGCCATCGCCATGGCCCAGGAGGGTTTGAGGATCGAGCCGGCCCGAAGCGCGCTCTGGGGCGGCATAGCCGTCAACGAAGAGAACCAGGGCCACTCCGAGAACGCGATCCGCGCCCATCGTAAGCTCATCGAGCTTCTGCCCCGCGATCGCGCGATCGCCCCTGACTGGCGGGACACTAACTTGCCGCGGGCCCGGCTCGCTGCTCAGCTACTGGACTACCAGGAGGCCCTGAGCTTGCTCCATAGAGCGGAGTCCGTGCCGACCATGGTCGTTGGCCAAGCGGTGCAGTTAGACACGCAAATCGCGCGATATCTCGGACGCCTTCACGACATCTCTGGGGCCCGCGCCCGGCTTGACCATCCCCGTTTCGCCCTGTCGTGGCAGGCGGTTCAAAACGAGCGCCAGTTGCTGTCGGGCCGCATGTTCAACGCCTATTTCGCGGAGGATTGGCCCGCCCTCCTGGCTCTGGCCCCAACGTTCCTGGCTCTACCGGAACGCTACACCGACCGTTCGCACAGTTCGACTTTCGCCATCATTGGCCTCGCTCGGGCCGCGAGTGGTGATGCGCGCGGGGCGGCAGAGATTTTGGACATCCTAGCGCCAGACAGCGACGGCGTGATGCTGATCAAGGGCCGGGCGCTGCTGGCGCTGGGTGACGTCGAGGGCGCGGACCGGCTGTTCACCCTGGTCGCAACCCGCGCACCCTCCGTTGCATCCGGCCCGCTCTATCGGGGGCTATTGCGCGTCGAGCAGGGTCAGCCCGCAGCGGCCCTGCCGTTCTTGGCCGAGGCCAAGCGCCGCGCGCCCCGGTTCGCCGACCCGCTGAAGTACGAGGGCGATGCCCAGGCTGCGCTGGGCCGATGGCGGGAGGCCGAGGCCGCCTACGCCAAGGCCGAACCCTTCGCGCCGAAGTGGGGCGGGCTGCACCTGAAGTGGGGCGAGGCGCTGGCGAAGCTTGGCAAGGCGGACGAGGCCCGGGCGAAGTGGCGGGCGGCGTCGAAGTTAGACCTGACGCCGGGCGAGCGGACGGTCCTGGCCAGGCTGCAGTCGGGGGGCACAACATGAGCGAAACCCCCAAACCCCCACGCCGCCGCAAGGCCGAGCCTGCGCCGACGACGCCCGATCCTATCGAGATCGCCATGGAGGCTGAGGCGTCCGGCGAGGCGCCCGCGGGGATCGCGCACGAGGTGCTTCTGCGGCAGGCCCAGCTGCTCCGCTGGCAGGTCGCCGGCGAGCGGGCGGGCGTGGCGCTAAAGCTGCTGACCGCGTTGGCCGGGCTCGTGGCGGCTGCGGCCGTCAGCCTGATGGTCTGGCGGGCGGCCCACGCCAATGGCTTCGTCGTGGAGCCGTTCTCGACGCCGCCGGCGCTCGCTGCCCGCGGGTTGGACGGCGCGACTCTGGCCAAGCGGTTCGGCGACCAGTTGGTGCGTATCGCCATTTTTGGGCGCGGCGTGGAACCCCGACGCAGCGTGACCGCCAGCCTGTCGGATGGCGTCTCGATCCCGATCCCGACGACGGGGGTCTCGCTAGATCAACTGGAACAGTGGCTGCGAAACCGCCTCGGCCGCGAGTCGCGGGTGACGGGCGAGGTGGCCGCCGCCCCGGACGGGCGCCTGACACTGACCGCCCGGATTGGAGCGACGGTGTTGCCGACACAGACGGGCTCGGAGGCCGAGCTGCCCGCGATGCTCCAGCGCCTGGCGGAGGCCGCCTACGCCGTCGAGCAACCGGTCAGCGCGGTGATCTACCTCCACGGCCAAGGCCGCTATGAGGAGTCCGTGCCGATCATCAACCGGATGATCGCAAGCCCAGCCCCATTCTGGCGGGCCAGGGGCATGAGCCAGATGGGCAGCGTTGTGCGCGCGCGGGAAGGTCCCGACGCGGCTGCCAAGTACTTGCGGGCAACCCTTGCGCTCTATCCCGGCCAGAGCGCGTCGCTCCTCTCCATCCTCGGATCGACCGAGACGGCGAGTCTGGGCGAAATGGAGGCTGCCTATCGGCGGTATCTGCAGGTTCCGGCGCTCCTGCGCATCGATACGCTGCGCAGCGAGGAGGCGAAGCGCGTGGCGAGCCTGGACGTGCGCCGACGTATCGCCCAGCTCAGTGGCGATGCAACCGACGAGATCTCTGCCGCCGAGGCGCTGTCGTTGAGCACTGGCGCGGGGTTCATTGGTGATCCGAACCTGCTGCAGCTGAGACCGGCGGCCGCTTACCTGGCCCGGCACGAGGTCGAACGCGCGCGGGTCGTTGTCGAAGGCTTCACGCCACTCGGCCCCACGGGCGCGACCGCTCAGACGGAGGGCCGCTACAAGCTCGCGGTCGCGACGGGCGACTGGGCCACCGCCCTGGCGCTCCACGGCCGCCTCCACGCCGCGGATCGCTACCCCGACCAGGAGCGGGTCGCCAAGGCGGAGCGCGCGATGGCGCTGACCCATCTCGGTCGCGCGGCTGAGGCCGAGGCGGTCCTCGCCGGGACTGGCCCGAACTGCCAACCCTGCGTGCTTGCCGCCGCCGAGGCGGCCGAGGCCTTGGACCGCCCCGCCGATGCCGAAGCGAAGTTTGCCCTGGCCGCACGTATGGCCCCCAGCCTGCCTCAGGCATCGTACCATTGGGCGCAAGCCCGATTCGCGCGCGGCGACCTCGCCGGCGCGCTGGCCCAAGCGCTGGAGGCTGAACGCCGCGGCCCCCGCTGGGCCGATCCCCTGAAGCTGGAGGGCGACATCCGCCTGCGCCAGGGCGACCCCAAGGCCGCCGCCGCCCACTACGCCGCCGCCGCCAGACTCGCGCCGCGCTGGGGCGCGCTGCACCTGAAGTGGGGTGATGCGCTGACGAAGTTGGGCAAGGCCGAAGAGGCGCGGGCGAAGTGGCTGGCGGCTGCGGGAATGGACCTGACGGCTGCCGACCGCGCCGAACTTAGCGCGAGAAGAGCATCCTGATGGCCCCTCGCAAACCCGCCCCCCGCCGCAAGGCCGAGCCTGCGCCCACCACCCCCGACCCCATCGAAATCGCCATGGAGGCCGAGGCCGGGGACGCATCGCCTGACAGCCCGGCCCGCGCTCTGCTGGTCAACCAGAACCGGCTGGTTCGCCGCCAAATCGCGAGTGAGGACGTCAGCATAGCCCTCAAGCTCCTGACCGGGGCAGCAGGTCTCGCCGTCGCCGTCGCCCTCGGCCTGATGATCTGGTCGGCCAGCCGCGCCGACGGCCTAGTCATCGAGGCGTTCTCCGTGCCCCCGGCGCTGGCCGAGCGGGGGATTACCGGCGAGACCCTGGCGCGCCAGTTGATGGACGACCTGGCGGCGATCTCCGAAGGCTCGCAGTCAGCGGAGCAGCAGCGCGGCCTGTCCGGCGACTGGGGCCAGTCGATCTCGATCCAGATCCCGCAGACCGGGGTCTCATTGGCACAGATGAACGCCTGGCTACGGGAGACACTGGGCCGCCAGAGCCACGTCAGCGGCGAGGTGATGGCCTCGCCCACCGGAACCCTGACCCTGGTGGCCCGCAGTGGGTCGGGCGGCCTGACGCCCTTGACCGGTCAGGAAGCTGAGATGGGAAGCCTGATCCAGCGCACGGCGGAAGCGGTCTACGCCCGTGAGCAGCCCCGGAGCTATGGCACCTATCTCTACCGACAGGCCCGGTGGGACGAACACACGGCATGGAACAAGTCGAGACTGTCTTTGCCTGTGGCCCGCGACAGAGCGCTTGCCTACTTCGGTCTGTCGAACACGGCCGCACGCACCGAGGGTGATCTCGCGCGCCGTGCGTTCCTCGAAAAGTCATCTGGGGCCGACCCGACGTACGGGTTGGCCGTCAATGGGCTGAGTAGCGTTGCGTTCAATTTCGGCCATTCGGAAATCGAGCGTCGGCTTGACCAGCGCATGCTCCAGCTTGTGCGGGCGGACACCATCAACTCGCCCGAATACAGGCGACAGCAGCTTGCAGACGCTCAACGCTTTCTTGCCGGGGAGACAGGCGATTGGACGCAGGTACGCGCCCAGGCCCAGGCCAACATGGGCAAGGTCCTGCTTGGCGTCGGACGCCTCAACAACCTCGCTGCCCTTAATATATCAAGTGCCAATGCCGCGCTGCATGATCTTCGTCAGGCGCAGGCGGACTTGGCCGGCTTTGAGCCGGTCACACCCGACGACGACCGCCAAATCCGGCGAACCGTTTTGCGGCTGCGGATCAGCGCCGAGGACTGGCCCGGCGTGGTCAAGGCGGCGGACGCGGTGCTGGCGGACCAGTCGCTGCTGCCCGACAAGGGCGTCCATCGTCCCATCCCCCGCGCGCAGAAGGCTGTGGCCCTGGCGCATCTGGGCCGGATGGCCGAGGCACAGGCCTTGGTCGCCGCGACCCCGCTGGATTGCCACCCGTGCGTCATGGCGCGTGGCGAGATCGCCGCATTGGCGGGGCAGCCGGTGCTGTCTGACCACTGGTTCGGGGAAGCGGTGAAGATGACGCCCTCGCTGCCTTTTGCGTCCACCGCCTGGGGCCGGGTGCTGCTGGACCGGGGCCAGCTCGACCGGGCCATCGCCCAGTTCGAGATCGCCACCACCCGAGGCCCGCACTTCTCCGACCCGCTGTCCTGGTGGGGCGAGGCGCTGCTCCGCAAG
>JAYTWT010000288.1:0-2953 GCA_043743295.1 Alphaproteobacteria bacterium
TCGAAACTGCCCGAATCCTGTCCGGCGTCAGCGATGAAGTGATCTCCGCGCTGTGGGATTTCACCACCGTCCATGTGTTCCGCGCTCGCAACCCCACCGAGGGTGAGCGGCTGGCCCTGATGGCGGTGGGTGGTTATGGGCGCGGTACCCTGGCACCCTTCTCGGACATCGATCTGCTATTCGTGCGCCCCTACAAACAGACTGCCCACGCCGAAAGCGTCATCGAGTTCATGCTCTATGCGCTGTGGGATCTGGGCTTCAAGGTCGGCCACGCCTCGCGCACAATCGAGGAGTGTATAAAGCTCAGCCGCGAAGATTTCACGATCCGCACCTCGATCCTGGAGGCGCGCCGCCTGACCGGCGACGAGAAGCTGGCCGAAGAGCTGATGCGACGGTTCGAGTCGGATGTCATCCGTGGAACGGGTCCAGAGTTCGTCGCAGCCAAGCTGAAAGAGCGCGATGAGCGCCACGCCCGCGCCGGGGCAAGCCGCTATATGGTCGAGCCGAATATCAAGGAGGGCAAGGGCGGCCTGCGCGATCTCAACACCCTGTTCTGGATCGCTCAGTACCTGAACCCCGGCAAGTCTATCGAAAAAGTCCTGCAGCTGGAGATGTTCGAGCGCCGCGAAGTGCGAACGTTCATTCAGGCGTTCGACGTCCTCTGGGCCGTGCGCTGCCACCTGCATTTCGCCACTGGCCGGCCCGAAGAACGTCTGACCTTCGATCTTCAGCCGGAGCTGGCCCGACGGATGGGCTATGGGGATCGCGGTGATGCGCCGGCCGTCGAACGCTTCATGCGGCGCTATTTCCTGATCGCCAAGGACGTGGGTGCCCTGACCCGCGTCTTCGCCGCCAAACTGGAGGCCGAGCAGATCAAGGTTCAGCCACGCGGAATCTCGCGCTTCCTTCCAGCCCGCCAGGTCAAACGCAAGCCGCTGGACGAGCCGGGGTTCCACGAGGTTGGTGGGCGCCTGGACGTGGACCCGGACATCTTCGAGCGCGACCCGGTCAATCTGTTGCGGCTGTTCAAGATCGCGGACCTGCGCAATCTGGATCTGCATCCCGACGCCTTCACCGCCGCCTCGCGCAATATTGGGCGCATCACCTCAGCGGTGCGGCGCGACCCTGTGGCCGCGAAGGTATTTCTGGATATCCTAGCCAGAGGCCGCGATCCGCGCACCATCTTGACCCTGATGACCGAAGCCGGTGTCCTGGGCCGTTACTTGCCGGAATTCGGGCGGATCGTCGCCCAGATGCAGTTCAACATGTACCACTCCTACACGGTGGACGAGCACACCCTGCGCGCCGTCGGTATCATCGCCGAGATCGCCGCGGGCCGCCTGCAGGATGACCATCCGCTGGCCACCCAGATCATGCCATTGATCGCCGACCGCGAGGCGCTGTTCCTGGCCATGCTGCTGCACGACACGGGTAAGGGCGGGGTCGGCGGCCAGGAGGTGGCCGGTGCGCGAGCCGCGCGGCAGGCGTGCGAGCGGCTGGGGGTTGAGCGCTCCAAGATCGAGCTGGTGGCCTGGATCGTCGAGCATCACCTGGTGATGAGTGACTATGCTCAGAAGCGCGACATCTCCGACCCGCGGACCGTCACCGACTTCGCGCGCATTATCCAATCGCCTGAGCGGTTGCGCCTGTTGCTAGTGCTTACGGTGGCCGACATCCGCGCCGTGGGGCCGGGCGTCTGGAACGGCTGGAAGGGCCAGCTGCTTCGCGAGCTCTATTCGGCCACCGAGGCGGTATTCAGGGGTGGCCGGGGCTCCGACGCAACGGCGGCCCTGCGCCGCTATCAGGAAAACGCTGCCTACGACGCTCGTGTGCGCTTGGCCAAGACGGACCCCGCCGCCGAGGCCTGGGGCGATGCTATGGAGGACGCCTACTTCACCGCTTTTGAAGACACCGACGTGCTCACCCATGCGCGGCTGGCCCGCCAAGTTACCGATACGGGACAAGCCTCCGCCGCCGAAGGCCGCATCCGCCCTGACCTCAACGCCTCCGAGGTGGTGGTGGCGGCCCTTGATCGGCCCCGCCTGTTCGTGGATCTGACCGAAGCCATCACCGCCAGCGGCGGCAATGTGGTCGGCGCTCGGGTGTTCACTGCCAAGACCGGCCACGCGCTGGATGTCTTCTATGTCCAGGATATCAACGGCCAGCCGTTCGGTGCCACCAATGAACGCGTGCTTTCGCGTCTGGCCGAAAGCTTGGCCGCTGCCGCGCGCGGCGAGCCTCAAGGCCGCGAAGCCCGTCGCCAGGATCTCAACCGCGCCTCGGCCTTCGCCATCACCCCGGCGGTCATGCTGGACAACGACGCGTCCGAAACGTCCACCGTGGTGGAGGCCTCGGGCCGCGACCGCCCGGGCCTGCTGGCCGCCCTGGCGCGCATCCTGTCGGACAGCGGTCTTGAGATCACCTCGGCCCACATCGACGGTTATGGCGAGCGGGCGGTGGATGCCTTTTATGTTGTCGATGACGACGGTGCAAAACTGACCGACACGCGCAAGGGCAACGCGCTCAAATCCGCGCTGCTGGCAGCCTTGAACGCCGGCGAGGCCGAGAGCGCCAAAGCCCGCCGCGCCAGTCTGCAACAAGCCCGCGCCAGCCAGGCGCGGTAGGGGGATCAAGCCTAACCGGTACCCAAAACGGCCATGGCATCCTTGCGCAACTGCTGACGCAGGACCTTTCCAGTTTCATTTCGAGGAATGGTGTCGGTCCAGGCGTATCGTATCGGTGGAAGCGCGGCACCCTGTCCGGCAATGAGATCGGTCAGATGGTCACGCCGGAAACCTTCGCCCGTCACGACGGCGAGCCAACAGGCATCTTGGCCGGCTTCGTCAGGCGCGAGAAAGGCCGCCACATCTACCAGGCCCGGGCATCCGATCACGACCGCTTCCAGGTACCCAGGAAGGAACTTCAGCCCATCGACCTCAATCCGCTCCTCGAT
>JAYTWT010000289.1:0-7916 GCA_043743295.1 Alphaproteobacteria bacterium
GCGCTTTGGCTACCGCCGGGCGTTACCTCGGACCGCGAGGCCATGACGGCAGCGATCATGCCGTTCATGACCGAGGCCAAGGGCGCGGTGGCTGGAGAGGTCGGCGAGGCCATGGCGCAATTTCACCCGCACGAGCCGCACTGGTATCTGGCGATGATCGGAGTGGATCCGGCGCGGCAGGGGCTGGGCCTGGGCTCGGCGCTGCTGAAGTCCACGCTTGAGCGGTGCGATGCGGACGGAGTAATGGCCTATCTGGAAAGCTCGCACCCGAAGAATGTGCCGCTTTATGAGCGGTTCGGGTTTGAGGTGATGGGGGTGGTCCAGCCGGGCGACTTCCCGCCGATCTATCCGATGCTGAGACCCGCGCGGGGGTAAGTCGGGGGGCCTCGTTTCGCGGACAGAATACTTGTCGCGCATTGTCCTATTCGGCAAATCCATGGATGCCTCCGGCCCGCGAGGCACGCTGGCGGCGGAGCTAGGGCCTGAGGCCAAGCTCCGCTCGCCGAGGATGACGCAGCCTCACAGGCTGGCGACGCCCCAAGCCTAGCCCTAGAACAACCCGGCACGCTGGGCGATTGCGACTGCGGCGATGATCAAGATCACCGCCTGGATGATCGTGCCGAACGGCGCGGGCAGCGGCAGCTTCTGGACAGCCCAGCCGATGAGGGCGGCAACGATCAGGACGATGAGCGCGTATACGAGAAGGGTCATGGTAGGTAGCCTCTAAGCGGCGGTGCCGCGATACAAAGCTAAAACGTGCAGGACGCTGAAGTGTTCCCTCGCCCCAAATTCCGACCCCGTTCGCGAACTCAGACCTCCACCACTGCCTTGCCTACCGGCGTCAGCGATAACATCGCCAATTTCACGTGCTGCCACGCAAAGGGGATGCCGATGATCGTCACCGCCAAAGCGCAGGCCAGAACGATATGGTGCAGCGCCAGCCACCATCCGGCCAGCACCAGCCACAGGACATTCAACAGAAGACTCGATGTACCGGGATTGCGGTCAACCACGGTCTTGCCGAACGGCCAGAAACTGAACCCGGCAATCCGGAACGCAGCCGGCGTCCAAGGCAGCCCCACAATGGTGATCGCCAGGATCACACCGGCCAGCAGCCAGGCCAGGCCCGAGATCCAGCCGCCGAACACGAACCAGAGGATATTCATTAACAGTCGCATGGCGGCACTCCGGGTCAGCGTCCCGCTTAACACAGGCGGCTGGACAAGGTGCCGCTCTACCGCGAAACCCACGGCTTTCCGCCACGCGGCGAGGTCTTCGCGTTCGCCTGCTCGCGCTGAAATCGACCGCCCCGGGGTAGCTTCGGCCTAGCGGCCAGTGCTGCTTGTTTCAGCCGCAGGACGCGCTGAATTGGCGTTTCGTCAGGCTCGTCGGTCATCGCCGGCAGATTGAGCCACGACCACGCGCCAAGGCCAAGCAAAACCGCTGCGCGGTGAGCGGTGTCGATTGGGTCAGAGCCATATAATCGGCTCAAAGCAAATGATGTTTGACAATTAGTTCCTGTTATGTTCTGTTTCCCAAATGTCTACGGCTTCCGCCATTCGGTCCCACCGTACCACGCTGATGCATCTCACCGAGATGACGTCGGCGGTGGTCGAGGTGGCCTATGCGCGGACCATGGCCGCTGAGGGTCCGGCGTTCTTGGAAGCCGTCGAGGTGTTCAGCGATCTGGGCCGGGGCTTACGTCTGAGCATTGCGCTCGACCTGCGGCTGATGGCCTTCGCCCGGGTTGCGGACCAGCCGGTGCGCGTTCGCACCGAGACCCCTGAACGCGCAGAACCGGCCACCCGCACCGAACCCATGGAACGCGAGCGCGAACGCGACGTCGAGCGTGACAGCTTCCCCATGGACCCGCTGGGCCGCGTCTGCGCCCTGGAGCACATCATCACCCGCACACCCGAGCTCGACCCCGACCGCAAGGTCAGCGCCGAGATCATCGAACTGAAGGCGTTTCTGGAACGGCCCGAGCCGACTCCGCCGGAGCCTCAGGGTCCGCAGCAGTTGAAGCCGACCTCCACCCTCAGCCGCCCACCAAACCGCGCCGAGCGCCGCCGAAAGCGGCGGGCGTCGGGTTAAGTCCGCCTCACATTCCAAACAAAAAATGTCATCCCGGTTTTCGCCAAGGGCGAAAGACCGGGACCCCCAGCGCCATGCCACGGTGATTGGCTGCGGCGGCAGCACCCAACTCTACTTTCACATCCCCCGTCGGGGGTCCCGGTCTTGCGCGTGCCGCACAAACCGGGATGATGCTCGTGGGAGAAACAACCAGCCATGGGTGGATGAAACCCCCTCCGGCGCGGAGCCTGTCCTCGGGCCGGCCAAAGGCCGGATCCGGGGGGATCCGCTCTCCCAAAATCGCGTGTTCCGCGCTGGAGGAGGTGGCCCAGAGGGCCGGAGGGGGTTCAAGCCAACGGTCTGCGCCGCCTCGACGGCCTCCGCGATGGGTTCGAGGTTTGACCGCACATTGACTTCGCGGCCATGCGCCGTATTGTCCGCCCGCACGGCGATATCCGCCTGCGCAGCCGCGGTTGCGCCGCCCCCGTCCGCTCAGTGGTTGGCCCTTTGGGGGTTTGCCCTCGGTGGATTTGGGGAAGGCCGCCGCCCTACCGTTAGCAAATGACCGAATTCTCAGACCTGGGCCTATCGCCCGCGACCCTCGCAGCCGTCGCCGCGACGGGCTATACCACCGCCACACCAATCCAAGCCGAAGCGATCCCCTACGCGCTCGCTGGCCAGGACGTGCTCGGCATCGCCCAAACGGGCACCGGCAAGACTGCCGCCTTCACCCTTCCGATGATCGACCGCCTGGCCGCAGGCCGGTCTAAGGCCCGCATGCCGCGCGCCCTGGTCATCGCCCCCACCCGCGAACTGGCCGACCAGGTGTCGATGTCGTTCGAAAAATACGCCAAGGACCAGAAGCTCTCCTGGGCCCTCTTGATCGGCGGCGTGTCATTCAAGGACCAGGAGATGAAGCTGGACCGGGGCGTCGACGTGCTGATCGCCACGCCCGGTCGCCTGTTGGACCACTTCGAGCGGGGCAAGCTGTTGATGACCGGCGTTCAGATCATGGTGGTCGATGAGGCCGACCGGATGCTGGATATGGGGTTCATTCCCGACCTGGAACGCATCTTCAAGCTGACGCCCGCCAAGAAGCAGACCCTGTTCTTCTCGGCCACGATGCCGCCGGAAATCACCCGGCTGACCAAGCAGTTCCTGCGCGACCCGATCCGCATCGAGGCGTCGCGCCCGGCAACGACCGCCGACACCATCACCCAGAACCTGGTGCGCATCCCGACCGCCGATCCCAAGGCCAAGCGCACGGCCCTACGCGAGTTGATCAATCGGGCGGACGTGAAGAACGGCATCGTCTTCTGCAATCGCAAATCCGAGGTCGACATCGTTGCCAAGTCGCTGATGAAGCACGGCCTGGACGCGGCGCCGATCCATGGTGACCTCGACCAGTCCACTCGCATGAAGACGCTCGAGAGCTTCCGCAACGGCTCGTTGCGCCTGCTCTGCGCTTCGGACGTGGCGGCGCGCGGCCTGGACATCCCCGATGTCAGCCACGTGTTCAACTATGACGTCCCCCATCACGCCGACGACTATGTGCACCGGATCGGGCGTACTGGCCGGGCGGGTAAGACCGGTCAGGCGTTCATGATCATCACCCCCGCCGACAGCCGCAACCTGGACAAGGTGCTGAAGCTGATCGGCAAGGTTCCCGAAGAGATCGTCATCGAAGGTGTCGACTGGGCCAGTATCAAAGACGAGCCGCGCACCGCGCGTAGCGGTGGTCGTGATCGCGGTGCCGCACGTGGTCGTGAACGTCCGCCCCGCGACTATGCCCCCAAAGGCCCCCGCGATCCCAAGGACGCGGCCTCGACAGAGCCGTTCGTGGCCACCGAGACGCCGGCTACCACGGAACGCGCGCCACGCCCCGAGCGGACGCGCCGACCGGAGCGCGCGCCGCGCACGCAGGTCGAGCCCGCCGCTGTCGAGGCAGCGCCTGTACCGCAACCTCGCCCCCCGCAACCACGGGCCGAGCGCCCGCAACGTAACGAACGTCCCGAAAGGGCCGAGCGGCCAGAGCGTACCGAGTATCGAGACCGTCCGGAACGCGGTCGCGGTCGCGACCAGGATGATGGTCCCAGCGTCGTGGGCTTCGGCTCCGACATGCCGGCCTTCCTGACCCGCACACCGCGTGTTGCACCGTCGAAAGAATAGCACGCGGCCTTAACCGCTCGTTTGGGCTCGCGGGCCTAACCTACGGCCATGTCGAGCGAAATAGACTCTCTGCTCCGCGGGCCGAAGGCCTACACCTGGGCGACCAAGGCCATCGAAGCCATGGAGTCCCACCGTGTCTGGCCCACCGCCACAAACTTCGAGCTCTGGCTCCACTATGTGGCGGCCAAAGAAAGCGACGTCGGGCAGGCGGTCGACAAGATTATCCAGTCGGGTGAGCAATTCACCGAACAGGTGGGCGAAACCATCGCCGCCGCCTACCTGCCCGCCGCCAAGCTTAATGGGGAAATCCTGGAAGCCGGCAAGAGCCTGTCGGATGAGATGGACACCGTCTCGCGCGCCATCGAGGCCGCCCGCGAAACCAACGAGGCTTACGATCAGCAGTTGGCCACCGTCACCGAGTCTTTCGGCGAGCAGGACAGTGGTGCCGTACGCGACATGGTCGAGACGCTCAGCGCAGCCACCCGTAAGGTCCGTGAAGAGAACCAGTCGCTTGAGAGCCAACTGGCCGATACCAATGACGAGCTCGGTCGCCTGCGCTTACACCTAGAGCAGGTGCGACGCGACGCAATGACTGACGCCCTGACCTCCCTAGCCAACCGCAAGGCGTTCGATGAGGGCCTGGAAAAGGCCTGCGCACAGGTCAAGGAGACCGGCGGGTCCGTGACCCTGGCCGTTCTGGATATCGACCATTTCAAGAATTTCAACGACACCTGGGGTCACCAAACCGGCGATCAGGTGATCCGCTATGTCGCGAGCGTAATCAGCCGGGTCGGCAAGGGCGTCCGCCTGTCAGCCCGCTACGGCGGCGAAGAGTTCGCTGTCATCTTCCCCGGCGAAGGCCGCGATGTCGCCCTGGCGGCGATCGAGGCGGCGCGCGAGGAGATCTCTTCCCGGGTGCTGAAGCGTCGCTCCACCAACGATGAGCTGGGCGCAATCACCATCTCAGCCGGGATCGCGGAGTCGCGCGGCGGCGAACAACCCGCTGCCCTGCTCGAACGGGCCGACGGCGCGCTCTATGCGTCTAAGCGCAACGGCCGAAACCGCACGACCGTGGCTGAGCTCAACTCGGAATCTCGCGCCGCCTAGGCAGTTCCGCCTCGGCGTTTTTACTTGGCTGACGTGGGGATATCTCGCCTCAATGCCCGCAAAGGCATTCGGGAGAGACCACCATGGACGGCGCGCAACCCACGGCAAAGATCAAGTCGACCGTCACCAACGGCGTGGCGGTCATCACGCTCTTCGATCCCAGCACGCTGAACGCTGCGGGCATGGAACTGATGGCCGACCTCAGTGCGGCGATGGACGATGCTATCGCCGATCCTGCCGTGCGTGCGATCATTTTAACCGGTGACGGTCGCGGGTTCTGCTCAGGTGCCAACCTCTCGGGCGGACCCGGCGCACGGGCGACCGACCCCTCCGACGGCCCGAACCAGTCGCTGCTCAAGGTTTACAACCCCTTCATCGGCAAACTGCGCCGCTCACCTAAGCCACTGATCGCTGCCGTGAACGGCGTGGCCGCCGGTGTCGGCGTGTCCCTGGCCTTGGCCTGCGATCTGGTGGTGGCGGCTGAGAGTTCCTACTTCCTACTGGCCTTCCGACGCATTGGCCTGGTGCCAGACGGCGGGGCGACCTGGCTGTTGCCGCGCCTCGTGGGCAAAGCTCGGGCTATGGAACTCATGCTTCTGGGCGAAAAGCTACCGGCGGCCACCGCCCTCGACTGGGGCCTGATCAACCGCTGCGTGCCCGATGTTGAACTGATGCCCAAGACAATGGAATTGGCCCACGCCCTGGCCACCGGTCCGAAGTCCCTGGGGATGACCCGCAATCTGGTCTGGGATGCCCTCGACGCTGATTGGCACGATCAGGTCGAGGCCGAAGCCTATGGTCAGGGGGCGGCCGGCCGTACACAGGATGCCAAAGAGGGGATCATGGCCTTTGCTCAGAAGCGGCCCGCAAAGTTTACCGGGACTTAAGGGGAGGCGTCAGCCGCGCGTCCTGCGTAGTCGTTCCAGCTCTTCCTCGATCATCCGATCGCGAAGGCCTTCGTTGTTCATGTAGACAGCCATGGCGTGCGACATCAATCCAATGCCCCAACCGAACATCGGCCAGCCGGCCCAGAAGTATCCCGGCGAGGTTATCAGGTTCAGAGCGACCAGTGCGCCGTTCACGACCACATAAGCCATCAAATGGCTACGGAAGGCCAGTTTGACGTCCGCACGGCGGGCAGCCAATCGGCGCAGTTCAGTGTCGTCTTCGGTCATGCGGTGGTCCTCGGTCACGCTTGGACGATAACGCCCTCGGCGGGTCTCGGCTAGTTACACTCAGTCCAGCTTTGCGGGCTCAATCGTCACACTCTCGCCGCAGCCGCAGGCGTCCGTTTCGTTGGGATTGCGAAACACGAACTTGGCAGAAAGTTTGGTGACCTCGTAGTCGATCTCGGTGCCGATCAGGAACAGAACGGCCTTAGGTTCGACCAGGATTGTGACACCCTTGTCCTCGACGATTTCATCCAGCGGACCGGCGCTCTCAGCGTACTCAAGGACATACTCTTGGCCCGCACAACCGCCGTTCTTCACCCCGACGCGTAGGCCTGCGTAAGGCTTCTCGGCCCGCGCCATGATCTCGCGCACCCGCACGGCAGCGCCATCAGATAGCGTGACGACCTTGGGCCGGGGGCGCCTGGGGCGTGGAGTTGGGATGATGTCGAGGTGGGTCATGGTCAGAACATGTTCAAGGCGAGTTTCGCCTCGTCACTCATACGCGAGGGCTCCCACGGTGGATCGAATACCAGCTCGACCTTGCAGGAACGCACCTCAGGGATCTGCCGCACCGCATCTTCCACCCAGCCGGGCATCTCACCGGCTACCGGACAGCCTGGCGCGGTCAGCGTCATGTCGATGGCCACATCGCGGTCGTCCGAGACATCAACCTTGTAGATCAGGCCCAACTCATAGACATCGACCGGGATTTCCGGATCGAAAACGGTCTTCAGCTGATCGATCAGCTTGTCCGTCAGGGCGTCCAGCTCTGCCTGGGGCAGAGGCGGCGACTTCGACTCGATGGGTGCGGCGTCGTCCATTGGACTCATCTTACGCGAAAAAGGCTTGGGCTTTGGTCAAGGCGTCTACGAATGCATCGGCCTCGTCCAGCGTATTATATAGGGCGAATGAGGCGCGCGCGCTCGATGTCAGGCCAAATCGATGCATCAAGGGTTCGGCGCAGTGGGTTCCGGCACGCACGGCGACGCCATATCGGTCCAGGATCTGCGCCACGTCGTGGGCGTGAGCGCCGGCCACGGTGAACGACAAGATCGCGCCCTTCCCCGGTGCCTCGCCGATCACCCGCAGCCAATTGGCACCGTTCAGACCCTCACGCACGCGGGTGTAGAGGGCGTGTTCATGAGCCGCGATGGCGGTGCGGTCCTGGGCTTGCAGCCAGTCAATGGCGGCACCCAAGCCGATGGCTTCCACGATGGCTGGCGTACCTGCCTCGAAGCGATGCGGCGGGTCGGCATAGGTGATCACATCCATCGACACCTGGCTGATCATCTCGCCCCCCCCCTGATAGGGCGGCAATTTCGCGAGCTGTTCGGCCTTGCCGTAGAGAATGCCGATGCCGGTCGGCCCATAGAGTTTGTGGCCCGAGAAGACGTA
>JAYTWT010000290.1:0-1526 GCA_043743295.1 Alphaproteobacteria bacterium
ATGTCGAACACCCGTACGTCGGCGATCAGAGCCTTGTCCACGCCCAGGATCGGTCGGATCAGATCGCCCGCCGCTGTCTCTTCGGAAATCAGGAAGGCGAAGTCGCGGCGCAGGGGCATTAGTGGCGAGAGCGACAGTGCGGGCTTGGTCTTCACGCCCTTGCGCTTGGGTTCGGGTAGGGCGTCGAGGTTGATCTCGAAGGCCAGCATCGGGCCTTCGGCATCCAGTGCCTTCAAGACACGCGGGTGAAGTTCGCCGAACTCAGCGACCACCACCTTAGGCCCCAGCTGCAGGCGGGCCGAGCGGCCCGGGTGCCACCAGGATGCGTTCTGGCCCTGGACGACCTGCAGGGTCGGGGCACCGATCTCGTCCAGTAGAGCCATCAGGTCGGCCTTGAGGGTGAATAGCGGCTCGCCGTCGGCCTTCGCCCAGTGCTTGGGGGCGTGAGGGGCCAGCAAGGCGGTGATCGCCGTCCACTGGTCGCCCGGCTCGTCGCCGCGGAAGTTGGGTCCGACCTCGAACAGTGCGGCGTCCGCGAAGCCCTTTCGGGCGTTGCGAGCGGCGGCGTCGATTAAGTTGCCCAGCGCCGACGGGCGCATGGTGTCCAGGTCCGAGGCGATGGGGTTAGCCAGCACTAGCTTGGCGTCGCCGCCGCCGAACATTTCGGCCGAAGTGCGACGCATGAAGCTCCAGGTTAGGGCCTCGGCATAGCCCCTCGCGGCCATCGCGCGCCGCGCCGTGCGTACACGGGTCTGGCGCAGGGTCAGGGCACCGCCTGCGGGCCGGGCAATCGGCGGCAGGGGTGTCGAGGGCAGGGCGTCGAAGCCCTCAATGCGGGCGACCTCCTCGACCAGATCAGCCCGACCCTCGACGTCGCGCCGCCAGGACGGTGGGGTCACGGCATGACCGTCGATAGAAAATCCAAGTCGGGTCAGGATCTCGTCGATGCGGGCGGCACCGACGTCCAGGCCTGTCAGCTTCTTCACATAGGCGCGGTCGAACACGATGGCGCTGGGCGGCGCGGGCGCCTGGCCTGCGACACGGACCTCCGAAGCCACGCCACCGCAAAGCTTTAGGATAAGCGCCGTCGCCAACTCCAGGCCGGGCAAGACCGAGGCCGGGTCGACCGTGCGGGCGAAGCGATACTGGGCATCGGAATTGATCCCCGTCGTGCGGCCCGTCTGGGCGATGCGGATCGGATCGAACCAGGCGCTCTCGACGAACACATCGGTGGTGGCTTCGGAACAGCCGGTGGACTCGCCGCCCATCACCCCGCCGATCCCGATGGCACCCGAGCCGTCAGCAATGACGCAGATTTCGGAAGTCATCGTATAGGTCTTGCCGTCCAGCGCCGCGACGCTCTCGCTATCACGCCCCAGTCTCGCCTGAATGACCCCGCCGCTCAGCTTAGCCGCGTCATAGACGTGCAACGGACGCGCACGGTCCACCGAGATCAGGTTGGTGACATCTACCAAGGCGTTGATGGGGCGCAGGCCCACCGAGATCAGCCGCTGCTGCAGCCAGGC
>JAYTWT010000291.1:0-6859 GCA_043743295.1 Alphaproteobacteria bacterium
GGTGGAGACCGAACGACGACCCGGAGCGTAATTCGTTGTGGCTGCTGCCTTCCGGCCCTGACCAGGTTGGCGAAGCGTCCGCCCGCCGCCGATCTCCGATGCGGCATATGGCGGATCGGGGCGGCGTGAGCAAGAGGCTGCCCAGCCAACTAGGCTGCGTTTGCCGCCACATCCCGCTTTGACCAGCGACCGGCCAGGAAGAAGGCTGGGATGGCGAGCGCGGAGAGGCCAATGAAGATCAGGATCGAGGCGGTATAGGGCTGGGCGACCCCTGCGGCGCGGAAATGATCTACCGCCCAACCGGCACCGGTGTTCCCAATGCCCAGGCCGATCACGTTCAGGCACAGGATGTAGAAGGCGGTCACCGTGGCGCGCGCGCCGTCGGGCGACAGGGCCTGTACCGTCGAGAAGGTTGGACCGTAGAACGCCGCCAGCTGAAAGACGCCGATGCCCATGCCGATGAAGAAAATCGGCGAGTCGGGCGCAGCGGTCCGGTAGACCAGCGCCAGCGGGATCGTCACCAGCATCAAGAGGGCTAACAGCATCGGCCGACCCGATTTCATGTGGTGCTGCCACCAGTCGCCGATGAAGCCGCCGAACAGATTGCCGGCTAGGCCTGCGCCCACGGTGATGTAGCCCGCCACCTGCGCGATGTGCGCCTTTTCGAATCCACGCTCGGCGACGAACCAGAGCTGGTCGAACTGGGCCGCGCCCACGGCAATGTGCAGGGCGGTGCCGCCACACATGGTGGCGACCAGGGCGGGGGACCGCGACAACGCGCTTTTCAAATGTCGGAACTGCACGGCAAAACCGGGACCCTTGGCGCGGTCGGCTTCCCGCGTGGGCCGCGGCTCTCGGACGAACAGGAACGTCAGGGACAGGATGAACCCGATGGCACCCAGGGCATAGAAACAGTTGCGCCACCCCAGCACCGGACCCAGATAGCCTGCGATCAGCAGGCCAGCCCCGGCTCCGATCGGTACGCCCATGTAGTATATTGCGCTAGCCAGACCCATGCGCGCGGCTGGTACCCGATCAGCAAGCAGCGACATGGCCGAGGGCGTCAGCGCCGACTCGCCGATGCCGATCAGGGCTCTGGGGATCGCCAACGAGACAAACCCGCGTGCCGCACCGGACGCTGCGGTCAGCAGGCTCCAGAGCGCGATGGCACCTGCGATCAGCCGAGGGCGGTGCGAGAGGTCCGCGATCACACCCATGAACAGGCCCGCCACAGCGTAGAAAACCAGGAACACCAGACCCGTCAGCAAGCCGTACTGGGTGTCGGTGAGGTGTAACTCTGGTTTCAGGAAGTTGGCGAAACTGGCCAACAGGTTGCGGTCGACCATGTTGAGCGCATTGGTGCAGGTGAGCAGCGCCAGCAGCCCGACGGGCAAGGTGGCGGCAGCGGCAGTGTTGGTTGTGCTCATGGCTTGATTCGCTTCCCCCGGCTCGCCCGCGACACTTCGGCCACGTGGTCCGCGCTATTTCCCTACGACAATGAAGCAGACCCTACGACCCGACGCACGCGGCAATCGTATCGAGCGTCGTCAGGCCCACCTTCCGACCTCAGAGGGAAATTTGAAACCCGACAATCAGAGCTTGCAAGCCGGTCTCGTTGCCCACAACGTTGCAGGGTCAGGTGCTCACAGTGGTCCTCGGTTCAGGTCAAGGTTAAGCGTTCATGTCGGCATCGGCCGTTACGACCCAGCCCATTGGGGTTCCGGTCCTGGACACCATCGATGCCGGTCGGACATGGAGTGGGGTCGTCACCTACAATCGGGTCGACGCGGGATCGCAGGTCGAACTCGATCTGTTCAGCTCCAACCTGCCTACACCCTATGTCACCCAGGGACTGGGGCTGACCGCTGGCATGTGGGACCAGGTTACTCGGGCGCTTGGCCTCTTTCAGACCTATGTGAATTTCGACTTCGCCATAACCAATGCGCCGGACGCGAACTATTTTGTCAGCGACTTCGTCAGCCCCAACAACAAGGACGCTGCCGGTATCGCGGCGCGCCCGGGCAATACGCCGATCCTAGCCTACAACGTCCAGACCTGGGACACCTACTCCGACCAGCAGCAGGCGTGGATTGTGACGCACGAGCTTGGGCACACCCTTGGCCTGCGCCACCCGGTCGATCTCCCGGCGGGTCTCGACTACAGCCAGTACACGATCATGTCTTACAACTGGTTCGACCTGGGCGACTTTGAGTTTGGCGAAGGCCTGCCGTTGACGCCTATGGCGCTGGACATCGCCCTTCTGCAGGCCCGGTACGGCGCGCCTAGCACCAATGTCGGCGATACCCGCTATACGCTTAGCCGCTTTACGGTCGACCTGGATGGGTCCGACGGCGTCGTGCAGAACGGTGCGGGTTACATCTGCATATGGGATTCCGCCGGCAACGACACCTTGGCCTACGGTGGGTTCTCAAACCTGATCTTGAACCTGAACGCGGCCACGCTCCAGACTGTGGCCTACACCGGCGATCTGGCCGACGTGATTGGCGATGTGGTCTCAACTTCGCGGACCTTTGCTGGCTTCACGGCCTTTGCAAAGGCGGAGATCACCGATCCCATCCGCACCGCTGGCGGCTTCTTCTCCAGCTTCCTCAACGGGAACGCTCGCGAGCCCGGCGGCTACACCATCGCCAACGGAGCGCGGATCGAGGCGGCGAGCGGCGGGTCGGGCGATGATCTGATCATCGGCAATGCGCTGGATAACCGGCTGCTGGGCAACAGCGGCAAGGATGAACTCTACGGCGGATCGGGGAATGACAGCCTCGACGGCGGGCCGGGCGATGACCGCGTGTTCGGCGGGTTCGGTGCCGATACGATTGGCGACAGTGGCGGCGGGACCAATTATCTGCGCGGCGACGAGGGCAATGACAGCATCAGCGGCGGGTCTGGTTTTGACGACATCAACGGCAATGCTGGGGACGACACCTGCGTCAGTACGACCGGCGATGACTGGGTCGTAGGTGGCAAGGACAATGACAGCCTGGCCGGCGGAACCGGCGCGAACCTGGTCTATGGCAACCTAGGGAACGACACCTGCGAGGGCGGCGACGGCGCGGATACGATCCGTGGCGGACAGGGCGAGGACGTTTGCCGTGGTGGGGCTGGCGACGATTACGTCTCGGGCGACAAGGGCGATGACACGATGAGCGGCGGCGCTGGGGCCGACATCTTCCATACCTTCGGCGACGCGGGCCTGGACCGAGTGTTGGATTTCAGTATGGCTCAGGGCGACCGTGTCCAGGTTGATCCCGGGACGCAGTTCACAGTGGCGCAAGTCGGTCTGGACACGGTGATCAGTATGACTGGCGGAGGCCAGATGATCCTGGTGGGCGTGGCAATGAGCGAACTGACCGGCGGGTGGATCTTCGGGGCATGACACGCGGCCAGGGCCGAATGGCCCGTTGAGGCGGCCGGGCCCGTCCGTTAAGAACGCCGCATGGCCCTGACCTTTTTCAAGAACACTTTTGCCGGAAACCCCCTGGATCGTGCTAGTGAGCGACGGGGTGACGACGCTTGGATCGCCGAACGGCTGGCCTCGCCAGACGCGCTGGGCGTTGCGCTTTGGAACGGCAAACCGTTTGTCGAGAAGACCAAAGCCGACGCGTTTCAGATCGCCTACCTGCCCGCCAAGCTGGTTGGTGAATTGGCGGGCGGGCCGGAACGGCTTTTGTTTATGGGCCTCTGGAAAGGGACGGCGATCTTCGCCGTCGACCTGGAGGGGACCAGCGACCCGGGCCAGGGTCCGCTGCAAGGCCTCGGCGAGTTCAAGGATCTGCGCCAAGTGGCCATGCAGCTACCGGACACCGAGGCAGCGATGTTCGGGACCGCCAAGCAGATGTTCGAGTGGCGCCGCCGCCATGGCTATTGCGCCTCGTGCGGCCAGCCCAGCCAGGCGGTGGACGGCGGCTGGAAGCGCAAGTGTCCGTCCTGCCAGGTTGAGCACTTTCCCCGCACCGACCCGGTGGTGATCATGTTGGCCTATCATGGCGAGCGCTGCATGCTAGGCCGCCAGGAGATCTGGCCTGCGGGCATGTTCTCGGCCCTGGCGGGATTCCTGGAGCCCGGCGAAAGCATTGAGGAGGCCTGCGCGCGTGAACTTGCCGAAGAGGCGGGCCTGCGTACCCGAAACGTCCGCTACCACTCGACCCAACCGTGGCCCTATCCGTCATCGCTGATGATCGGCCTGATCGCTGAGGTGGAGGACGACGAGGGCACGCCCGACCAGACGGAGCTATCAGAAGTCCGCTGGTTTACCCGGCCCGAGGCGCGCGAGTTGATCGCCGGACGAATTCCCAACACCTTTGCGCCCGGCCCTCTGGCGATTGCGCACCAGCTGATCAAAGCCTGGGCGGAAGAGGTGTAGACGAGGTCCTCCTCCGGGTGGGGGAGGTGGCGCAAAGCGCCGGAGGGGGTCCGGCTGACAGATCGGTGGTCTTCAACCCCCTCAGTCAGCTGCGCTGACAGCTCCCCCACCGGGGGGAGCACCGCAAAGCCTCTAAAGCCTACGGAAAGGGTCGGCGGGATAGGTCCCCAGGATCTCGACCCGCTCAGCGAAGAAACCCAGTTCCTCGAACGCGTGAACGAGGCTGGGATGCGTCGGATGGCCGTCGACCTCGGCGTAGAAGAAGGTCGCTGTGAAAGCGCCTCCCTCCATGTAGCTTTCCAGCTTGGTCATGTTGACGCCGTTGGTGGCGAAGCCGCCCATGGCCTTGTAGAGCGCGGCAGGCATGTTCCCGACCCGGAACACGAAGCTGGTCACGCAGTCGGTATCGGGCGCGGGGGGGCTCGGATCGACTTCCGCCGTCATGATGAGAAACCGCGTCGTGTTGTTGTGCGTGTCCTCAATATCGCGAGCCAGCACACTCAGCCCATAGATCTCGGCAGCAAGCGCCGGTGCGATCGCGGCACGGGTTGGGTCCGGCCTCTCTGCAACGATCCGCGCCGAGGCCGCAGTGTCGCTTGCCGCCTCCATCGTCACGCCCAGGTTGCGGAGCATCTTGCGGCACTGGCCCCACGCAAAGGGCATAGAAACAACGGTTTTTAAGTCTTCCAGGCGCGTCCCTGGATTCGCCATCAGCTGAAAGTGGATTGGCTTGAAGCGCTCACCAATAATCTTCAGGCCCGAGGCGGGCAGAAGATGATGCACATCCGCCACTCGGCCAGCAATTGAGTTCTCGACCGGGATCATTCCCAATTTGCAGGCTCCCGACTTCACCGCGTCGAACGCTTCCTCGAAAGTCGCGTTCGGAACCGGCTCCATGTCGGGGAAGGCGGCCATGCAGGCTTCGTGGCTGTTGGCACCCAGTTCGCCTTGGAAGGCGATGCGTCCGGTCATGTCAGGGTCCTTGTATAGGCTCTGGCGCGCTCCAGGTCGGCGGGGCTGTCGACGGAGATCGGGGCGTCATCGGCCACAGCGGCCCAGATGGAAAGGCCCAGTTCCAGGGCGCGGAGCTGTTCCAGCCTCTCGCGGGTTTCAAGCGGCGACGGCGGGGCGGCGTTGAACCGCTCCAGCGCCGCGCGGCGATAGCCATAGATCCCGATGTGTCGCCAGATCGGAGCGTCGCCATAGAGCGTGGAGCGCGTGAAGTAGAGCGCCCGACCGATCTTGCCGCCCGGCTGTAGGTTTAGCACCGCTTTGACGACGTCGGGGTTGGCGCGATCCGCAGGAGAGCCTTCCGGCGCGACAAGGGTGGCGATATCGCAATCGCGTTGGGCGGCCAGCAGCCCGGCGCACGCGCTGAGCACCGAAGGCACCACGAAAGGCATGTCGCCTTGCAGATTGATCACCACGTCATGGCGTCGGTCGGGGTCAATATGGGTTAATGCTGCCAGGATGCGGTCGGACCCGGACGGCAGGTCAGGATCGGTCAGCAGCGCCCGCCCACCGGCCGCCTCAACCGCCGTCACAATCTGCGAATCACCGGCGGCCACGACCACCGGGCCGATGTCAGCGGCCTGCGCTTGCTGCATGACGCGCACGATCATCGGCAGACCCGCGATATCGGCCAGCGGCTTGCCGGGCAGACGGGTTGCGGCCATCCGCGCAGGGATCAGAACGATGGGATTCATGTGCAATAGGCCGAGCGGCTTAGACGATCTTGGGCTGTTGCGCGAGGGCCGGTAGCGTGTAAGAGAGCCGCACGTAATAAGGGGCGGGATTCCCGCGCGCTCGCGGGCGAAAGCTCAGGGCCGATGAGAGACCGGGCAAGGGGACTATGAGCGACCTTACGTTCAATAAAATTGCTGGCGCCGTACTCGCGACAGGCTTGGCCGTCGTCGGCCTGGGACAATTCTCAAATATCGTGTTTGCGCCGGAACAGCCCGCCAAACCGGGCTTCATCGTCGAGGTTGCCGATGAGGCCGCCGGGGGTGCTGCCGCCGTCGAAACGCTGCCCGATTGGGGTACAGTCCTGCCCACAGCCGATGTTGCGGCGGGCGAGGCGGTTTTCGCCAAATGCAAGTCCTGCCACTCGGTGGACAACGGCGGTGCCAACGGCACTGGTCCTAACCTTTGGGGTGTCGAGGGACGCAAGCCCGGCGGCCACGCGGGCTTCGCCTACTCGACCGGCATGATCGAGTTCGGCGGCAAGCAGGCCCAGTGGGACTACGACCACATGAACGAGTGGCTCAAGAACCCTGCGAAGTACATTGCGGGCACCAAGATGAGCTTCGTGGGCTTAAAGAAGGCCGAGGATCGGATCGCGGTCATCGCTTATCTGAAGACGCTCGGTGGCACGCTGCCGATCCCGGCACCGGACCCTTCACGCGCGCCCGGTGCGGCGGCGGCGGCAACTCCGGTCGCTGGCGCGGCCCCTGCGGCGGCTGGCGCTGCGGTTCCTGC
>JAYTWT010000292.1:0-2088 GCA_043743295.1 Alphaproteobacteria bacterium
TAACGAAGCCGAGCCCTCCTCGGTTCCCTATGATGAAATGTTGACGCCGTCTGCTGCGGTCCGTCCGCACTACGCCGCGCTGCAGGCGCGGCTGGCGACACTCTCACCCGACGAGTTGGCGGAACGACAAAAGACCCAGGAACGGTTCTTCCTGCTCCAGGGCATTACCTTCACCGTCTATGGCGCGGAAAGCTCGACCGAGCGCATCATTCCTACGGATATCCTGCCGCGGATCATCCCCGGCGCAGAGTGGGCGCGGATCGAAGCGGGACTGATCCAGCGCTTGCGGGCGCTGAACATGTTCCTGGCGGATATCTATTCGGATCAGCAGATCCTCATGGACGGCGTCGTACCGCGTGAACTGGTGCTGCAGGCGCCGTCTTATCGGCGCGAGATGCAGAACCTTTACGTCCCGCACAAGGCCTATGCGAACGTCTGCGGCTCGGACCTGATCCGTCAGCCGAACGGCGAGTTCGCAGTCCTGGAGGACAACCTGCGGGTGCCGTCAGGCGTTTCCTATATGCTGGCCAACCGCGAGGCGTCGCGTCGTGTGTTTCCAGGTACCTTCCGAAGCGCGGGCGTCCGCGCCATCGACCGCTATCCCGACCTGCTGCTGACCACGTTGAAGAGTATGGCGGCGGACTGGCGACCAAACCCGCAAGTCGCCGTACTGACACCCGGCGTCTACAACTCGGCCTACTACGAACACGCCTATCTGGCGCGTCTGATGGGCGTACCGCTGGTGGAGGGTCGAGATCTCGTGGTCCACGAGAATATGGTCTACATGCGCACCACGACGGGCCTGCGCCGGATCGACGTGATCTATCGCCGCGTCGATGACGACTTCATCGATCCGCTAACCTTCCGCCGGGACTCGTCGCTGGGTGCTGCGGGACTTTTCAACGCCTACCGCGCCGGCAACGTAGTGATCTGCAATGCACCCGGCACCGGTGTGGCGGACGACAAGGCGGTCTATGCCTATGTGCCGGAGATCATCCGCTACTACCTCAACGAAGATGCGATCCTCCCGAACATCGAAACCTTCCTCTGCCGCGAACCGGCTCAACTCAGCCATGTCCTGGAAAACTTGGACAAGCTGGTGGTCAAGGCCGTGGGCGCTTCCGGCGGCTACGGTATGTTGGTTGGACCCCATTCGACCAAGGCCCAGCAGGACGAATTCGCAGCTGCCTTGAAGGCCGATCCGGCAAACTACATCGCCCAACCGACGATCCAACTTTCTACCGCGCCGTGCTTGATCGACAACGCTGTGGAGCCTCGCCACGTGGACCTGCGACCCTTCATTTTGTCCGGTGAGAAAATCACCGTGACCCCCGGCGCCCTCACCCGTGTCGCGCTCAAGAAGGGCTCGCTTGTCGTCAACTCCAGCCAAGGCGGAGGGTCGAAGGACACCTGGATCCTTGCCGACACAAAGGGCACCGCCAAATGATGCTCGCTAGGGTGGCTGACAGCCTCTACTGGATTGGTCGCTACGTCGAACGGGCCGAGCATATGTGCCGGCTGTCCGATGTGATGCTGAACGCTACGCTGGACCGTTCGGCTGCCGCGACCCTGGTGGCCCGCATCGCTTTGACGGCGGTGGGCGACCCCGACGTGGCGAAGTCCAAGACCCCATACGATGCGGCTCTGGCCCTGGCCTTGGACCGAAATGACAAACGTTCAATTTATTCCTCGATCGCCAATGCGCGGGAGAACGCACGCCAGGTCCGCGACCAGATCACCACGGAAACCTGGGAGCGTCTGAACGTCATTTATCTGCGGATGAACGACCCTGACGCGACGCGTTCATTTGCAGAGGGCTCGCAGCAGTTCCTGCACGATACCATCGCCGACCTGCACCTCTTCAAGGGTGCAGGAGACGCCACCATGAGTCACGGCGAGGGCTGGAGTTTCCTGCTGCTGGGCGTTTATCTGGAACGCGCCCACATGATTGCATCTTTGCTGGAGGTGGTATTCGGCGACAGACGTCGAAAGCCGATCAGCGATCACTTCGCGCTCACCAGCGTGCTGCGGATGGGATGCGCACTAGAGCCCTACCTCAGGGTCTACACGGCGGAGATGCAGCCGCGT
>JAYTWT010000293.1:0-5090 GCA_043743295.1 Alphaproteobacteria bacterium
GTGTGATCGCGCCCACCGAACCGGCGTCCGATGTCCGGCAGCGACCGGGTTGTAATCTGCTTGGCCAGCCACATAGCCACCTGACGGGGCCGAGCAACCGCGCGGGCGCGGCGTTCGGAGATCAGGTCGGACTGTTTCATCGCATAGTGCTCGGCGACAACCTTTTGGATGGTGTCCACCGTCACTTTGCGTTCCGTGACCGACAGATGCGGGCGCAGGATCGCCTGAGCTTCGTCCAGATTCAGGCGGGCAATCTCGCCGCCTACGCGGGCGACCAGAGTGTTGAGTGCACCTTCCAATTCGCGCACGCTATCGGTGAACCGGTCAGCCAGAAATTGAAACACTTCGGACCGCGCGGCGGGATGAAAGCCGCCCTGTATGGCAAGGGTGTGCAGCTTGCGCTCCAAGATACCAAGGCGAAGCGTACGATCAGCGGGTTCGATCCCGCAGACCAGTCCGGCCTGAAGGTGAGAACGCAGCCGCGGCTCCATCTCCGAAAGCTCATTAGGCGAGCGGTCGGCGGTCAGCACCACGCGCCGTCCATCTTCAACCAGCGCAATCAGGGTGTGGAACAGCTCTTCCTGGGTCTGGGTCTTTCCGGCCACAAAATGCACATCGTCGATCAAAAGCAGGTCAGCGTTGCGCAGTTCATCCTTGAAGGCCTGGGTCTGGCGATCCTGCAGCGCCTTCACGAACGTCGTCGTGAACCGCTCGGCTGAGAGATAAACCACGCGCTTGCCGGGTTCGGCCCGCATGGCCTCCCAAGCGACGGCGTTTAGCAGGTGGGTCTTTCCAAATCCGTAGGGGCCATGAAAGACGACCGGGTTGAAGTGTCCGTCCGCCCAAGAGGCCACACGACGTGCCACCGCGAAGGCGAACTCATTGGCCGGACCCGAAACAAAGCTATCAAACGAATAGCGCTCTTGAAGGCCTTGAAGGCGTCCGTTCCGAACCGGCGCGATGGGTTGGCTGATCTCGACCTCGATCACCGCTTCCGGCGCGACAGAGGCTATTGCCCCCGGACGAAACGCTGTGTCGACGTCCAGCCGCGACTTCAGGTCCAGCCGGCGGCCCAGCGGGTCGTTCTGTGCCCACAGCTCACCAATACGCCGCCAAGCATTGTGCCGAATCCAGTCGCGCGCGACGCCGGTTGCTGCAACCAGCAGAACATCATCGCCAGACTCTCGCAGTGCCGCCTGGCCCAACCAGGAGCCGAACGTGGCGTCGCCCAATTCACGCTTGAGAACCTGGCAAGTCTTCCCCCACACCGCCGCTGCCGGTGTGTCTGCCGTGGCTCCCGCAGGCCCCGCACTCATCATCTGTCTCGTAACCCCAATTGCATTTTTCCGGCCAAACGCCAGGGACCCGAACCCCCCGACCGTGAAGTTACCTTACAAACACAGGCCCTCGCGCAGCGAACGCCGAAGCTCCGCCGGTTGACCCGGTTTTGCCCGGGATCAGGTCTGAGACGCCTGTAAGAAAAACGACACTAGTGAGGGCGGGGAGGCGGTCAACGGTGATTCTTCGCAGCGTCGAGCGATATTTTCATTGACATGCGAAGGACCCTTTTTGCTCAAGGGGAAGCCTCAAAACGCAACCGAACAGTTCTGTTTTTCCGGCCTCAAATTGAGCCTTCGAGGCCGGTTCTCGGCACAAAAAAACGGCACCCGAACAAGGTGCCGTTATTTTCAATTCCTAGGGGTGCAGAGGGTATTCGTCGGCGCGATACGCGCCAGTCTCCGTCTCAGGCCGCCGACATTTTCTTCAGCCGCGCGGCAAGGCGCGAGACCTTTCGCGAGCCGGTGTTCTTGTGGACCACACCCTTGGTTACCGCGCGCATCAATTCGGACTGCGCCTTGATGAAGGCATCCTTGGCTACCGACGCATCGCCCGAAGTGACAGCCTCTTCGAACTTGCGCAGAAAGGTGCGGACGCGCGAGCGGCGCGCAGTGTTGACTTCGGTGCGGCGGGCGATCTTGCGAACTGCCTTTTTGGAGCCGGGCGTATTGGCCATTCGGAACTGCTCTCGTAACAGACAACACCCGCCGGTTGACCGGCGGGCGAAAATTGAGGCGCGGATATACGCAAGCGGCGCGCGCGGGTCAATGCAGCGCGGCGCCCTTATTTGCCGGTGAACGAGGGCTTCCGCTTTTCGACGAAGGCCGACATGCCTTCCTTCTGGTCCTCGAAGGCGAACAGCGAGTGAAACAGGCGTCGCTCCACGGCCACGCCGGTGGCGAGCGTCGTCTCAAATGCGGCGTTGACCAGCTCCTTGTTCATCATGACCGCCAACGGGGACTGAGCGGCGATCTTGGCTGCGGCGGCGACCGCTTCCTCGACCAGCTTGTCGACCGGCACAACGCGCGAAACCAGGCCCGCGCGCTCGGCCTCAGTGGCGTCCATCATCCGCGCGGTCAGCACCATGTCCATGGCCTTGGCCTTGCCCACCGCGCGCGGCAGACGCTGGGTGCCGCCGATGCCGGGCATGACGCCGAGGTTGATCTCGGGCTGGCCGAACTTGGCGGTCTCCGAGGCGATGATAAAGTCGCACAGCATGGCCAGTTCGCAGCCGCCGCCCAGGGCAAAACCTGAGACTGCCGCGATAATCGGCTTGCGGAACCGCTCCACCCGTTGGGCCGCGTCGCCGAAAAAATTACTGGCGAACATCTGGGCATAGGACTTGTCGGACATCTCTTTGATGTCGGCACCGGCGGCGAAGGCGCGCTCCGCGCCGGTGAGAACCAGACATCGCACGGTCTCGTCCGCTTCGGCTGCGTCGAGCGCAGCGCTCAGTTCGCCCAGCATCTGGCTGTTCAGAGCGTTGAGGGCCTCCGGTCGATTGAGGCGGATCAGGGTGACGCCGACGCTGGGCGTTTCGACAATCAGGGTCTGGTAGCTCATGGTCGCTCCACAGGTTGGGCCTTTCCGGCGCTTAAGGCCCCGAGACCGAATAGCCAAGGGCGCGGAGGCGTGCGGGCACGCCGTCGTGGCCGACCAGGTGGCCGACGCCGACGATTACCACCGTGCGTCCGTGGCCTTGAAGGCGCTCAGATAGGACTTTCACCCAGGCTGTATTCCGCTCTGTGACCAGGCGACGATAGAGATCGGGCGAGGCGCGCCGCAGGGCTGTGGTTTCCTGCTCCAGGCCTTTGGTATCGCCCGCGCTCCAGGCCCGGACGAGGTCTCGGAACGTATTCGGCTGGGTCTCGATCTCATCAAGGGTTTCACTTAGCGAGGCAATCTGGTCCGCCATCGACGAGCCATCGAAGAGGCTGAGTTGCTGGTCCGGGGTTTCGAATGCCCGTCTGGTGACTTGAGGTGGGAGGGCTGCGCTGATCACAGCCTCGACACCCCCTTCCGAACTTGCGCCGCTTTTGCGGTAGATGGCACCGGCCAGGGCAATCTCGGCCAGCCAAGGCTTCATGCGATCCAGCACGACCTTGTCGACGCCGAGCTTATCGGCCATCCGAACGAGACGCGCCGCCGCTCTCGGCGGCAATAGGGCGAACAAGGACTGCCCAAAGGGCAACAGTCCCTTAGCGGTGGCGATCCGGGCCGTCTCCTGCTCAGTCTCTGGATCAACCGGCAGTTCGAACCAGATGTCATCAGCGTTACCGAGAGCGGCATCCAACGTCGGGGTTCGCCACTGCAGCTCCGGGGGCAGCACGTGGATCGATCCGAACAGCACGATCTCAGAGTCAGCGTCCCGCGCGACCCAGACCTGTGGAGCGGCGAAGCACGCGGTCGTCCAAGTCAGCGCCGCTGCCAGACCAAGGGTCCAGGTCCTCATCGCTGACACTGAGGACAGAAGAAGGTCGACCGGCCGGCCTGGACCTGTCGGTCTATGAGGCCCGTGCAACCGGCATTGCGGCACGGCTCGCCCTGACGGTCATAGGCGCGAAAGCGATGCTGGAAGTATCCCAGGGCCCCATCGGTCTGTGCAAAGTCGCGCAAGGTCGAGCCACCGACAGAGATGGCTTCGATCAGGATCGCCTTGATCGCCGGGATGAGGACGGCCAAGCGTGCGGTTGAGACAGTCCCGGCCGGCTTGAACGGGGAAATCTGCGCGCGGTTGAGCGCCTCGCAGACATAAATATTGCCCAACCCCGCGACAATGCGTTGGTCTAAAAGTAACGTCTTGGGACCTTGTTTGCGTTCGGTGAAAGCCGCCTTCAGATGCGCGACATCGAACGCATCCGACAGCGGCTCCGGGCCAAGGCCTGCGAACCAAGGGTGTTGATCCAGGGTCTCAGTGCGCTCCAACGCCATGTATCCGAAACGCCGCGGATCATAATAGGTCACCCGCGTCCCAGCCTCGGTCTCGAAGACGACGTGCGCATGTTTGGGCGCGGGGTCGGGCGCGTAGTGAAACAGGCCGGGGCGCTCGACGCCTTCAGGCCGCGTAACTTCAAATCGACCACTCATTCCAAGATGCATGATCAGCGTGTCACCGCGATCCAGGCGACCCAACAGGTACTTCGCACGTCGCTCCAAACGGACAATCGTGGCACCGGTCAGGGTCTGGACGAAATTCGGTGGCAGCGGAAACCTGAGATCAGGTCTGCGCGCCTCGACACGCGCCAGCCTGACACCCTCTAGCACAGGGGCCAAGCCGCCGCGCACAGTCTCGACTTCGGGGAGTTCAGGCATGGGGTGCTGGATTGGCACGCCCGCGCTGGCGCGCCAAGGTCTCTCCCGGTAAGAGGTTGGTCATGACCGGACCTTCCGCCAGCTTTGGCTTTGCCGATGTCGACGCCGCCGCAAAGCCGGGCCTTGTGCGCGGCGTGTTCGATAGAGTGGCCGGACGCTATGATCTGATGAACGACCTTATGAGCGCGGGGGTCCATCGGCTCTGGAAGGATGCGGTGGCCGCTAGGCTCAACCCTCAGCCGGGCGAGGTCATCATAGACTGCGCTGGCGGTACCGGCGACATGGCCCGCAGGTTCGCAAAGATGGCCCGTCGCGCCCAGGTGCGCCGCGGCGGGGCAGACGCTCAGATCTTCGTTGTCGACTACAATGCCGAGATGATCGCCGCCGGTCGTGAGCGGGGCGGCATGCCCGAGATCACCTGGACCGTGGGCGACGCCCAG
>JAYTWT010000294.1:0-2500 GCA_043743295.1 Alphaproteobacteria bacterium
CGCCCGATTCCAGGGCCTTCTCGACGCCCTTGATGAACGTGCGGATACGGCCGCGGCGGGCGCGGTTCACGTCGGTGCGACGCTCGGTCTGACGAATGCGCTTACGCGCCTGCGGCGAATTGGCCATGTGTGTTCCGTCTCAACGCTAAATCACGAACAGGGCGCGGCTTATACGGCCTGCGCCCGCACCCGTCAACTATTGGATCGTGCCGGGACGGCGGACCGTCCCGGCGGCTGATTCCTAACGATTCTTGAACTGCGGCGGGCGCTTTTCGACGAACGCGGCCATGCCTTCCTTCTGGTCCTCGAAGGCGAACAGGGCATGGAACGTCCGGCGTTCGAATCGGACGCCTTCCGACAGGGTGGTCTCGTAGGCCCGGTTGATCGCCTCCTTGACGACGATCACCGAGGGGCGCGACATGTCGGCGATGATGGCGGCGGCCTTCAGCGCCTCGTCGATGAGCTGGTCGTTCGGCACGATGCGGCTGACCAGGCCCGAGCGCTCGGCTTCCTGGGCGTCCATCATGCGGCCGGTCAGGCACATGTCCATGGACTTCGACTTGCCGACGAAACGGGTCAGGCGCTGCGTGCCGCCCGAGCCGGGAATGACGCCCAGCTTGATCTCGGGCTGGCCAAACTTAGCATTATCCGCGGCTAAAATGAAGACACACATCATCGCCATCTCGCAACCGCCGCCCAGCGCGAAGCCCGCGACCGCCGCGATCACCGGCTTGCGGGTACGGGTCACCGTCTCCCAGTTGCGGGTGATGAAGTCCTCGGTGAACACGTCGATATAATTCTTGTCCTTCATCTCGGTGATGTCGGCGCCCGCCGCGAAGGCGCGCTCGCTGCCGGTGATGACGGTGCAGCCGATGTCCGGGTTCTTCTCGATGCCCAGCAGCGCGTCGGTCAGCTCGTCCATGAGCTGGGCGCACAGGGCGTTGAGCGCCTTCGGCCGGTTGAGGGTGATCAGCGCGACCTTGCCGCGCACTTCGAAATTGATGGTTTCGTAGGCCATGGAGTTCCTCCCGGAATTGCTTGCCGTCACAGGGCTGGCGAGGGTTTTGGCAGAGCTTGGACCGGTGCGCAAGGATGCGCGTGCCCTCTCCACCGCTACCGCTGGTGCTTGTTGCAAAAGAAGGTGGAGCGGCCGCTCTGGACGATGCGTGAGATGGTGCCGCTACATCCGGCCTGTCCGCAGGGCTCGCCCTCGCGTCCATAGGCCTTCCACGAATGCTGGAAGTAGCCCAGTTCGCCGTCGACCTGGGCGTAATCGCGCAAGCTGGAGCCGCCGGCCTGGATGGCCCGCTCGAGCACATCCCGGATGGCGGGCACCAGCCTCTCCGCGCGTTGCCCCGACACGGAACAGGCCAGCCGGCGCGGGGATATTCCAGACATGTGCAGCGCCTCGCATACATAGATGTTCCCGAGGCCGGCGACGACGCGCTGGTCGAGCAGCGCGGCCTTGATCGACGTCCGCTTGCCGCCGAGCACATCGGACAGATAGTCCGGGTTGAACCCGTCGCCGAGCGGTTCCGGGCCGAGATGGGCGAAATAGGGATGTGCCGCCAGATCCTCTTCCCGCGTCAGCGCCATGAAGCCGAAGCGGCGCGGATCGTGGAACACCACGCGGCTGCCGTTGCCGACCTCGAAGATCACATGATCGTGGGTGGCAAGCGGCGGCGGTTCGCCCCCACTCGAGCCCTTGCCACCCTGAGGCGCCCACAGGTTCATCCGGCCGGACATGCCGAGATGCATGATCAGCACCTGGCCGTCGTCCAGATGCACGACGATGTATTTGGCGCGGCGGTCGATCCGCTCGATCCGCCGCGCCCGCAGCCGCTCGGCGAAATCGGGCGGCAGCGGGAACCGCAGGTCGGGCCGGCGGGCGGTCACCTGCGTCAGGACTCGGCCTTCCATGGCCGTGCGCAGGCCGCGGCAAACCGTTTCAACCTCGGGCAATTCGGGCATGGGGTGCGCTGCAACGTTTCTGGTAGCCGCCAGGCGGGTGGGGTAAGGTGCGCCGCATGATAGAGGATCACGGCGAAAACACAGCCCCTTCCGGGGCCAAGGGCGCCAGCTTCGGCTTTCGCGAGGTGAGCCCGGGCGAGAAGACCGCGCTGGTGCGCGGCGTGTTCGATTCCGTCGCGGCCCGCTACGACGTCATGAACGACGCCATGAGCGGCGGCGTCCACCGGCTGTGGAAGTCGGCCATGATCGACTGGCTGCGGCCGCGCCCGGGCATGCGCGTGCTCGACGTGGCCGGCGGCACCGGCGACATCGCCTTGCGCATCCTCGACAAGGCCAACCGCGAGGTGCCCGAGGGCCGCACGCCCGCCGCCGTCACCGTCTGCGACATCAACGAGGCCATGCTGAATGTGGGCCGCGACCGGGCGGTGAACGCCGGACGGCTCGACGATCTGGACTGGATGGTGGGCAACGCCGAGGCGCTGCCCGTCGCCGATTGCGCCTACGACGCCTAAGGGCGCATTCATCCTCA
>JAYTWT010000295.1:0-10799 GCA_043743295.1 Alphaproteobacteria bacterium
GCTGGCCGACCGTGGATTGACCGGCCCGGTGATCGCCGCAGAAGTGCTGAACCAGATCGCCCGCCTCGACGCACAGGCCAACAATCTTCAGTCGATCTCGCTGTCTGATTCCTGGTCGGCGGACAGCCGGGTCGAGATCCCGCAGACCGGCGTTTCCCTGGACGAGCTGGACCGGCTTCTGCGGCGCCGGTTGGGGCATGAGACCCGGATCGCCGGCGAGGTGGTTCTTGCCAAGGACGGCGTGGCGCTGTCCGCCCGCGCGGGCTCTGGCGAGACGGTGCGCGCCACGGGCGCCGCTGACGACCTGCCGCGTCTCGCGGCGGCGGCGGCCGAGCAACTGCTCGAACAGGCGAGGCCAGGACTCTATGGCCGCCTGCTGATCTTTCGTGGAGAGCCGGTGGAGCGCGTGGAGCCGATCCTGCGTCGCGCGATTGATGAAAGCCCCACAGATGCGAAGCGCGTCGAAGCTCTGATGAACCTGGGCGGCGCATATCTGATCAACAATCGCCTTATGGAGGCGCTCCCGTTGCAGCGCGAGGCGTTGCGGCTGTCGGGTCCCAGGCCAAACCCAATGGTTGGGAACGACCTGAGCGGTACCGAACGCGGCCTGGGTCGACTTGAGGAAGCGCTGCGCCTGACCCGTGTCTCCATGGGCGCCAAAGCCGATAGCCTCACTGAGGTCCGCGCCAACGCGTCCGCGATGAACGAAGCGGCGATGACGGGGGACTTCACCAAGGCGAGGTTGCTGGTCGACCCGGTCGGAACCCGGAGGCTTCGAGGATACCTCGATACCTTCGTCCACCGACAGATCGAGGCGATGATCGGCCAGCATGAAACCTCGGCGGCGCGGGCGCGGATGCCACTCCTGCTGCAGACCGCCGCCTGGCCGGCCCGTGGCGCCCGGTTCCAGCAGGCGCTGTTGATCACGGCCGCCGTGGCCGATGAGAACTGGCCGGCGCTGCTGGACCTCACCGCGCCCGGCGCGCCGGAGAGTGACCTGACGCTGCTCTACACGCCCTCGCCGGCCCCCTGGCGCGCGCTTGGCCTTGCGAACCTAGGGCGCATTCCAGAGGCGCAGGCGATTGTCGCCGGATTGCCGCAGGACTGCGATCGCTGCCTGTTGGTTCGCGGCCAAGTCGCCGAACTCGCTGGCAACCGGGTCGGGGCGGACCAAGCCTACCGCCAAGCCGCCCGTCAGGCTCCGTCCTTACCCTTCGCCAGAACGCAATATGCTGCGGTGTTGCTGGCGCGTGGCGACCTGCAAGGTGCGATCCGTGAAGGAAACGCCGCCGTCCTCATCAACGCACGCTTTGCTGACGCCCACGAAGTTCTGGGCGAGGCGCTGCTCGCAAGCGGCGAAATCGCCGGCGCCAGTGCTAGGTTCGCCGAAGCCGCAAAGCTCGCCCCCCGCTGGGGTCGGTTGCACCTGAAGTGGGGCGAGGCGCTGGCCAAGCTCGGCAAGGCCGACGCGGCGCGGGCGAAATGGCAAGCGGCGGCGGGGATGGATCTGTCGCCCGCAGAGCGGTCGCGCCTGCAGGCCTTGATAGGGAGAGGCGCATGAACAACGTCGCGGCCAAGCCGAAGCGGCGGGCGAAGGCTCCGACCACGCCCGACCCCATCGAGATCGCCATGGAGGCGGAGGCCTCGGGAAGTGCGCCGCAGGGTGTGGCCGCTGGCCTGCTTGCCGACCAGCGGCGGTTGATCGGTTGGCAGATCGCCGGAGCTCGGGCGGCATTTGCGCTGAGGGCGTTGGCGGGCGCGACCGTGCTGTTGGCGGTGATCGTACTGGGGGTCCTGGCCTTTCGCGCATCCCGCACTTCGGAGCTGGTTGTGCATGCGCTGTCGGTGCCGCCAGCGCTCGCGGAACAGGGCGTCACCGGCGCGGCGGTGGCCGCCATGGTGCTGGACCGGACAAGCGCGCTGGAGCGTGAGTCCAACGACGTGTTCGTCGCCCCGGTCACCGACGGCTGGGCCCAGCGCACCCGGATCGAGATTCCGCAGACCGGCCTTTCGGTTCAGGATTTCGACCAGGCGCTGCGCGAGTGGTTGGGCGACATTGTGGGCGTCACGGGCGACGTCCGGCTGGCTGGCGCGAATGTTCGGGTCGCCCTGCACGCGCGGGGCATAAGCACGTCCGCCGAAGGCCCGGTGGCGGACATCGACGCCGTCGCTGCGCGGGCTGCCGACGCGCTCCACGCCAGGATCCGGCCCATCACCCACGCCCTGCAGTTGCTGCAGGCAGCGCAGCCGGACGCAGACGCCGCCGAGGCCCTATTGCGGCCGGTACTTCAGTCCGACCAGACCAGCCGTCTCGACTGGTATCGGGCCACTGCCGTGTTGGCTGGCGTGCTGAGCCAGCGGGATGACCATGCAGGCGCAGAGCGGCTATATGTCTTGGTGGCGCGCGAGGCTCCGGACGCCAAGCTGCGGGCGGCGGGGTATACGAACGCCTTCCAGATCGCCCGGCGCGCGGGGCACGGCGCGTCGGCTCGGGCATACCTGCGCGGCCTGGTCCGTGAGCCTTTGGGCCGCGAAACACTGCTGCAGTGGCGCGCGGTCCTGGCGCGGTGGGAAGACGATCCGCTGGAAGCAGAGCGTCTGGTCCGCAAGACTCAGATCGGGATCGCCACGCAGCCCTTCGCGATCATCTATGCGCGGCTGCACGAGATCAGCCGGGCGATCACGATCGGAGGCCCCAGGGGCCCGATGACCCAGGCCCTGGTCACCGCCGAAGACTGGCCGGGGCTACTGTTGCGCTTGGAGAACCCGTCCGGCGAGACTGTCACGGATACCCCGAATTTCGATCCCTATTGGGCGCTGGCGCTCGCCAAGCTCGGTAGACCTGCCGAGGCGGCGGTCTATGCCAAGCGCACCCCTCTGGATTGCTATCGCTGCGTGCTGAGCCGCGCTGAGGTCGCCGAGGCCCAGGGCGACCGCGCCGGAGCCGACCGTTGGTTTGCCGAGGCGATCCGGCAGGACCCGGAAGGCGCGCTGGCCTACGTCGCCTGGGGGCGTGCGCAACTGGCGCGTGGGGATCAACCGCGCGGCATCGCGACCCTGACGCGCGCAGCGAAGGTAGCGCCCCGCCTAGCCGACCCACAAGTCTACTGGGCCGAGGCCCTGCTGGCCCAGGGTGACGCCAAAGCCGCCGCAGCCAAGTTCGCCGAAGCCGCCAAGCTCGCCCCCCGCTGGGGCCGCCTGCACCTGAAATGGGGCGAGGCGCTGGCGAAGCTGGGGAAGGCGGATGAGGCGCGAGCGAAATGGCAAGCCGCCGCCTCGATGGATCTCACGCCGGCGGAGCGGGCCGAACTCAAAGCGAAAAGAGCATCCTGATGCCCCCCCGCAAGCCCAGTCCTCGCCGCAAGGCCGAGCCCGCCCCCACCACGCCCGATCCTATCGAGATCGCCATGGAGGCGGAGGCGACGGGTAGAGCGCCGACCGGGTTCGCCAGCGAGGTGCTGCGACGACAGAGCGTGCTGATCGGCTGGCAGATTCGCAATGAGCGGGCGGGGTTCGTGCTGCGGACGATGACGGGGCTGGCAGGGCTGGCGGTGGCGGGCGTCGTCGGCTTGATGGTCTGGCAGGCTTCCCAGGCCGACGGCCTGGTCGTGGAGCCATTCTCGACCCCTCCGGAACTGGCCGCGCGCGGGCTCACCGGGCCGGTGGTGGCCGGGGAGGTGCTGGACCAGCTGATGCGCCTGCGGATCGAGAGCCGCGATCCCACCGGCCTGCGGATCAGCGACGCCTGGAGCTCTGACATCCGGGTGGAAATCCCACAAACCGGCATCTCGCTCGACGACGTAAACCGGCTGCTGCGCCGCTGGTTCGGGCATCAGACCATTGTTTCCGGCGCCGTCGTCACGACACCGACAGGCATCGCGCTCAGCGCGCAAGGCGCGGGCGGCCGGATCGTCCGCGCCGAGGGATCGACCGCCAACCTGCCAGCCCTCGCTGGCCAGCTGGCCGAGCTGCTGCTCGCCCAGACCTCGCCGCTCAGCTACGGCAGTTTGATGATGAACCGGCAGCGGCCCGGCGACGCGATCCGAGTCTACACGGCGGTCATCAGCACCACGGGCTCGGACAAGGAGCGCGCCCAGGCGCACCGGCTTCTGGGGTTGGTCTACCAGTTTCAGCAACAGCCCCGGCTGGCGGTCGCGCAGTACCGGCAAGCCTTCGACCTCGGAAACACCGGCGCGGCTACCTATCTGGGCCAGATGGAACGCGCCCTGGGGCACGACAGCGCCGCGCTGCGCTGGACGAAGGTGGGCGAAGCCGATGCTAGGCGGGGGAACGGCGGCTCCCAGCTCGATCTCGTGTTTGGCGCAAAGCGGCGACGCTTGGAGGATGAAGTCGCGTTCGCCGACGGCTTCAGTGGGCTGCTGTCAGGGGACTTCGGGTCGGCTCTGAGCGCCTTCAACGGCCTAGCGGGCCGCTACTACGGCACCTCGTCGAGCGCCAATCAGATCGAGAACATCATACGAGCCCTGATTCCGCTGCACGACACCACGGCGGCGCGGGGCAAGTTGGTCGAGATGATGGCGGTCACCACAACCTTTCGTCCCCGGCTGCCGCAGTTTCACGCCGCCTTGATGGTCCAGATCGCGGCGGAGGAAGGCAATTGGCCGCTGCTGCTGGAGACCCTGGACACCAGCGTGGCGCCGCCGCTTCCCGGAATGCTGGGCAGCCCGACGCCAGATGCCTGGCGCGCGAGGGCGCTGGCGCACCTGGGGCGGCTGGCCGAAGCGCAGGCGATGGCCGCGAGCCTGCCCGGCGACTGCTACCGCTGCCTGCGCACCAGCGCCGAGGTGGCCGAACTGGCCGGGGACAGAACCGGCGCCGACCGCTGGTATGCCGAAGCGGTGCGTCAGAACCCCGACCTGCCGTTCGCCGACACCGACTGGGCTGCAGCGCTGCTGGTCCGCGGCCAACCCGCCCTGGCGATCCAGCACGCGAAGGCCGCGAACAAGACCTCCCCCAAATTCGCCGACCCGCTGGAAGTCTGGGGCGAGGCGCTGCTGGCCCAAGGCGACGCGAGTGGTGCTGTGACCAAGTTCGCCGCCGCCGCCAAACTTGCCCCCCGCTGGGGCCGCCTGCACCTGAAGTGGGGGGAGGCGCTGGCCAAGCTGGGCAAGACCGACGAGGCGCGGGTCAAGTGGCGCGCGGCGGCGGGGATGGACCTGTCACCGAGCGAACGCGCCGAACTCAACGCGAGGAGAACCTCCTGATGGCTCCCCGCAAGCCCGACCCACGCCGCAGGACTGACCCCGCCCCGACCACCCCCGACCCCATCGAGATCGCCATGGAGGCGGAGGCTCGGGGGGCGGAGCCTGAGGGGATTGCTCACGAGGTGCTGCGCAAGCAGAGTGCTCTGATCGGGTGGGAGATCGCCGACCGGCGGGCGGCCTTCGGGCTGAAGCTCCTGACCACTGCCGCCGGCCTGACGGTTGCCACCGCCGTAATCGCCATGGCCTGGAGCGCCTCGCAGGCCGATGGGCTGGTCGTGGAGCCCTTCCTCCTCCCGGCAGCGCTCGCCGATCAAGGCATGAACGGCGAGGTGTTGGCGCGGGGCGTGTTGGATCGGCTGGCGCAACTGGACCGGGATACGGACTCGTTTCGACCGCTGCGTCTCTCGGACGGCTGGAGCCGGACGGCGGCCATACCGATCGCCCAGACCGGCGTCTCGGTCGACGATGTGGACCGGTTGCTGAAGCGCTGGCTCGGCCGCCAGACCTTCGTCTCGGGTGAGGTGATGCTCCAGGGGGACCGGGCCGTGTTAACCGCCCGCATTGGCGCAGGCCGCACGGTAACTGTCGAGGGCACCAGCCAGGACCTACCAGAACTCGGCGTCCGCGCGGCCGAAGCGCTCTTCGCCAGGGCGAGGCCACTGCAGTACAGCTATATGCTCAATCGAATAGGCCGCTATGACGACGCGATCGCCTCGTACGACGCCTTCCTGGCGAGCGGCGCCTCAGCAGATGACCGTGCGACAGCCCACACTGGGAAGGCGCTGTCCTGGGTCCTGCAAGGTCGATGGCGGGAGGCCCTCGCCCAAGGGACCGCGGCACTGGAGGCGGGGCCCGCGCCGGCGCTCCGACCCTACCGGAACCTTATGTTTATCCAGAAACGAATAGGCATGAGCGAGCCTGCGTTGCGCAACGCGCAGCTATGGCAGCAACAGCCGTTTCGCCGCGAAGTGCCAAACGACGCGCGCAGCCTAATCGGCAAGCAACGCCAGGCGCTGTTGCTGGCGATGGAGGGAGACTACTTGGCGGCTTTGCGGGCCGGCGAACCCATGTTCGAGATGAAAATTCCGGGCACCCTGGACGCTGATCAGCGCCACCAACTGGTCCCGATCCTGGTCGGCCTGCATGAGCCCAGCCGCGCGCGGCGCCTCGTGCCGCTGATCCAGCCAAGCTCGCCGGACGCCGCGCGGCGCGCGCGCATCCAGGCGGACGCGCTGATGGCCATTGCTGAGGAGGAGGGTGACTGGCCTGTGCTGTTGACGCTGGAAGGCGAGGGCGGCATGCCGACCCAGCGCGCAATCGCGTTGGCGAGGCTGGGCAGGCTCGCGGAGGCGCAGGCCCTGGCCGACAGCTTTCCCTCGAATTGCGACATGTGCCTGCGCGCGCGCGGCGAGATCGCCGAGGCGGCCGGACATCGGGCCGACGCGGACCGCTGGTTCGCCGAGGCGGCGCGGATCACGCCCTCCCTCCCTTTCGCCCTGACGGACTGGGGACGGATCAAGCTCGCACGCGGAGATCTGGCCGGAGCCATCGCCGCCTTCACCGCCGCACACGCCAAGACTCGTGGCTTCGCAGATCCCCTGGCCTACTGGGGCGAGGCCCTGCTGGCCCAAAGCAAGGCCAAGGGCGCCGCCGCAAAGTTCGCCCAGGCCGCGCCGCACGCCCCCCGCTGGGGTCGGCTGCACCTGAAATGGGGCGAGGCGTTGGCGAAGCTCGGCAAGGCTGACGAGGCGCGAGCGAAATGGCGCGCGGCGGCCACAATGGACCTGTCACCCACCGATCGCGCCGCGCTGAAAGCACATGGGGTCTGAGATGGCGCGCGCACCAAGCACTCCGATGCCGAAACGGTTGAAGGCCGAGCCCGCCCCCACCACGCCAGACCCCATCGAGATCGCCATGGAGGCCGAGGCAGGTGACACCGCGCCCGACAGCCCGGCGCGCCGCGTATTGCTCCAGCATGAGCGGCTGATCCGCTGGCAGGTGGCCAATGAGCGGGCCGCCTTCGCGCTGCGCCTGCTCACGGCGGCGACCGGCCTAGCGGTGGCGGTTGTGCTCGCTGCGTTCGTCTGGGCCGCCAGCCAGGCGCATGGCCTCGTCGTCGATCCTTTCGTGACGCCGCCCAGTCTGGCCGAAGACGGGGTCACCGGCGAAGTCGCCGCGACGCGGCTGCTGGACCGGCTGCGCGATCTGGAGACCCGGTCCGTCACCCAGCGCGATCAGGCCAGTTTCGCCAACAGCTGGGGCGGCGACCTGAAGGTGGACATCCCCAAGGCCGGGGTGTCGCTGGATCAGGTGCAGCGTTTTCTGCGCGCCACCCTGGGCCGGGAGACCCACATCAGCGGCGAGGTGGCGCGGACCGAGGGCGGCCTCACCGTCACGGTCCGGGCCGGCGATGCGCCGGGCGTCTCGTTCTCGGGCCCCGCCGCCGACCTCGACCGCCTGCTCGGACTGGCGGCCGACGACATCTACCGCCGCACCCAGCCCTATCGCTGGGGTGTGTTGCTGTACGACACCGGCCGCTTCGCCGAGTCGGAGGCCACGTTCCGCGAGCAACTGACCCAGGGCTCAGCCCGGGACCGGGCCTGGGCCTACAACGGCTATGGCGTGGCCGTGAACTACGCGGGTCGCCAGCGCGAGGCGATTTCTATCCTGCGCCGCGCCATGGCGACCGATCCGGGGAATGGCCAGGCGCCCTACAACCTCAATAGCGCGATGCATAAACTCGGCCGGGAGGGCGAAGCCTACAAGGCCCGCCTCATCGCCATTCCGCTGTACATGGCGCGCGACAACCACGGGCTTGCCAAGGTCACCAGCGTCGGCACCCGGTTGATGATGCAGGGTCAGAACCTCGCGGCCGTCGGCGATTACGAGGCGGCGCGCCGGCGCTTTGGCGAGGCGACCGCAGGCCCGACCTTCCGCCAGACCCTGCTGGTCCGCGGCTTCGACGCAGCGGCTGCGGCGGGACTTCACCAGCCGTCACTGGCCTGGCAGATGGTCGACGAACTGGCGCTGCCGCCGCTGACCAACGGCATCCGGCGCATGGCTTGGTTCGAGGCGGTCCGTGCGCGCATCGAAGCGGACGCAGAGGCCGGTGACTGGCCGCGCGCCGCCGCCGACATCGCCGAGGCTCGAAGGTTTGCCGCCGGCTACGTGGACAGTCAGTGTTACGACCACGGCTACCTGACAGCGATGCAGGCCCTTACCGAGGCCCGGCTCGGCGACCTGGCGGCGGCCCGGGCGACGATCGCGCCGACCGACGCGGACTGCGACCTTTGCCAGCGGGTGCGCGGCGTCATCGCGGCCCTGTCCGGCGACCTGCCGGGCGCGCGTCAGGCGTTTGCCGCCGCCCGGGCGCTTGCTCCGCCGTTGCCGTGGGCTGACCTGGGCGAGGGCCGGGTCTTCCTGGACCGCGGCGATGCCGCCCAGGCCATCGCCCGCTTCACCGCCGCCAACCGCCTGGCACCCCGCTTCGCCGACCCGCTGGCCTACTGGGGCGAGGCGCTGCTGGCCAAGGGCGACGCCCGAGCCGCGGTTCGCAAGTTCGAGGCTGCCGCGAAGCTCGCCCCCCGCTGGGGTGCGCTGCACTTGAAGTGGGGTGAGGCGCTGGCCAAGCTGGGCAAGGCGGATGAGGCGAAGGCCAAGTGGCGTGCTGCGGCGGGGATGGACCTCAGCCCGGAGGATCGCGCCGCGCTCAAGGCACATGGGGTCTGAGATGGCGCGCGCACCTGCCAAACCCACCAAACCCCAGCGCGCCAAGTTGCGGCCCGACCCCACCACGCCCGATCCCATCGAGATCGCCATGGAGGCTGTCGCGGCGCGGGCACCACCGGAGGGGGTGGCGCACGAGGTGCTGCGGCGGCAGAGCACGCTGATCGGCTGGCAGATCGCCAGCGAGCGGGCCGGGTTCACACTGAAGGTGCTGACCGGGCTGGCGGGTCTGGCCATCGTCGGCGTCATCCTGGGCATGGCGTGGCGCGCCCACAACGCAGGCGGCCTGATCATCGAGCCGCTGTCGATGCCGCCCGAGTTGGCCGCCCAGGGCCTGACGGGCCAGGTCGCCGCCGCGCGCCTGCTGGACGGTGTCGCGAGGTTGCAGGCCGAGACCCAGGCGCCGCAGGTGGCCGGAGTCTACGCCGCTGACTGGGGCCAAGCGCCGCGCGTGGAAATTCCGCAGACCGGCATCTCGATCACCGAGCTGGACAAGCTGCTGCACCAGTGGCTGGGTCACGAGACCCGCATCTCCGGCGAACTCACCCGCACGCCTGCCGGTCTCGCCCTGACGGTGCGAGCCGGGGCCGAGCCCGCGGCGCGGTTCGACAGCCCGGCCGGCGAGATTGACCCCCTGCTGACCAAGGCCGCCGAGACCGTCTACGGCTCCACGCAGCCGGAGCGTTACGCGGTCTGGCTGCGTGGCCGTGATCGCCATCGCGAAGCCGACGCGATCTACCAGCGCCTATCGATCTACGGACCGCGCGAGCAGCGGGCGCGGGCGCTACTGAATCTCAATAGACCCCAGGACAGCGAGGCTGTCCGCTGGCGACGCATTCAGGAAGCGGTGCGGCTCGATCCGGAAGGGCCCGAGCCCGCGACGCGCCTCGCCTACTGGGAAATCAGGCAAGGTCACAGCCAGGCCGCCCTTGATGGCCTGAATCGTGCGCTGAGAATTCTCGAAGGACCACGCCGGCGCGACTACGCGCCCTGGTACGCCAATCTTTCACAGAGCGAACTGTTGGGAGCCGTCTACACGATCCTCGGTGACGACCTGGCACGGGCGAAGTCGAGCGAGGCAGGCGGGAATCCCACGCCCGACCAGCCCCTGATCGCCTGCCGCGGCTGCGCCGGGGGTGCCTTCGTCGACGCCGGCCGGGGCTACGCTCTCAACGCCGACGGGGCCAACATGCGCCGCGCCCGCGAACGCGGGTTCGAAATCTGGGCCGGTCAGTTTCCCATCGTGCCCCGCATGCGCGTCCAGCAGGACTTCTTCCTGGCCTACGCGATCGAGGACTGGCCGCGCATGGCCGCCGCCCTCGACGATCCGGCGATCAACCAAATGCTGGCGGACGGCCTTGGACCAGATCGGACATACTTGGGCGCGACCGCCCTGGCGCGGATCGGCCGCCTGGCCGAGGCGACGGCCCTCGTGGCTGCGGCCCCCTCGGATTGCTACAACTGCACGGTCGCCAAGGCCCGCATTGCCGACCTGGCCGGCGACCTCCGCGCCGCCGAGGCCGGGTTCGCCCGCGCTTTCAGCCTGGGCCCCCGCCTGCCGCTCGCGCACCGCGAGCGCGGCCGAATGCTGCTCCAGCGCGGCGACTACAACGGCGCCGTCGCCGAGTTCGCCATCGCCCATCGTCTCAGCCCCAACGCGCCGCGCGTGCTGGAATACTGGGGCGAGGCGCTCCTCGCGCAGGGCAACACCAAGGATGCCGTCGCAAAGTTCTCGGCCGCCCAGCCGCACGCCCCCCGCTGGGGCCGCCTGCACCTGAAGTGGGGCGAGGCGCTGGCGAAGCTGGGCAAGGCGGACGAGGCGCGGGCGAAATTCAAGGCCGCCGCCAC
>JAYTWT010000296.1:0-9352 GCA_043743295.1 Alphaproteobacteria bacterium
GTGCAGAGCGTCGACGGCGTCGTTCATGTGGTGGCGGAGGGGTTTACGGATTTAACGCCACGCCTACGGGAAATGCGCGAAGAGGGCGGCTCGTCCCCAGTCCGGCCTAAGGCCGAGGCAGCCCTGGTCCGCAGCCGTGATTTCCATTGAGCGATCTTGCGGTTGCGGCGGTCTGAAAAACCGGGGCTAAGCTTGCGTCCTAAACGTGGAGATCCGTGATGCGTTACCTCGCAGCGATCCTCTTAACCGGACTGCTTGCCGCCAGCACCGCCGGTGCCCAGGTGGCCACGGTCCAGCAGGGTCAGATCAAGGGCGTCCGCGGCGAGGTCGCCAACGTCTATCGGAACGTCCCCTATGCCGCCGCGCCGGTCGGACCGCTGCGTTGGGCGCCACCACAGCCCGCGCCCCGCTGGTCCGGCGTGCGCGACGCCACCAAGAACGGCCCATCCTGTCCGCAGCCGATGAACGCCGATGGAACGCCCAACGCCTTTGGCGGCGCGAACGGGCCGGTCTCGGAAGACTGCCTGCAACTGAATGTCTTCGCCCCCAAAGCCGCAAAGCAGGCCCCTGTGATGGTTTGGCTGCACGGCGGTGGCCATCGGGTCGGGGCGGGCTGGGTCTATGACGGCTCGAATTTTGCGCGCGACGGCGTTGTGGTGGTGACAATCAACTATCGGCTGGGTGCCCTTGGCTATCTGGCTCACCCGGCCTTAGCCCGCGCAGCGCGCGGCGCGCCCACCGGAAACTTCGGCCTAATGGACCAGATCGCGGCCCTGCGATGGGTCCGGCGCAACATCAAGGCGTTTGGCGGTGATCCCTCAAATGTCACCCTGTTCGGCGAATCCGCCGGCGGGGTCAGCGTCCTGGCGGTTCTGGCAACGCCCAGCGCCCGGGGGCTCTATCAAAAGGCGATTGTGCAATCTGGCCTGGGCTGGTTTGCCCCCCAGACCCTGGCCCAGACGGAGGCCGTGGGCACAGCGAACCTCGGCCGCGCTGGGGCACCCACCGACGCCACCGCCGCCCAACTGCGCGCCCTGCCGTTTGAAGCATTGGCCACTCTGCCCGGCGACTACGGACCCTTCCAGGACGGGCGCCTTATGACCGAGAGCTCCACCGAGGCCTTGGCGCGCGGCCACGCGGCCGATGTGCCGCTGATGATCGGTTGGAACTCAGGCGAAGACGCTGTGGCGTTCGGAGGTCTGGTGGGCAGCGCCGAGGATGTCCGCACGCCGGCCGCGCGTGAAGCCTTCACCGATCGGATGTTCGGCGCCCCGGCCCGCTGGGTTGCGGCCCGCGCGTCGGCCGGTAAACCAACTTGGCTCTACCACTTCTCCTACATCGGCAACCGCTTCCGGCCTCGCATGACCACCGCCGCCCACGCCGCGGAGATCCAGTACGTGTGGGAATACTGGGGCCGCCGCACGCCGATGAGCGTGGTCAGCGATGAGGACCGCGCCATGGCAACGATGATGCATGCCTGCTGGGTCAGCTTCGCCAAGACCTCGGTACCGAAGTGCGGACCGGACGCCTGGCCGGCCTACACACCAAAGACCGATCAACTCATGGAGTTCGGCTCGCCTAGCGGTGTACGAACGGGGTTCCGCAAGAGCCAGCTGGATGCTCAAGAGGCGGCTGTGCTGCCGCAGTTGAAGCTAAAGTAGGGCTCTACTCCGACCACGCCCGGCCATAGCGCTCGACGAGGGCAAAGGCACCGGAGGGGCCCCAACTGCCGGCAGCGTAGGGTTTCGGCGTCTGGCGGGCGTCAGCCCAGGAGTCGGCCACGCCATCGACCCATCGCCAAGCCTCATCCACCTCGTCACGGCGGACGAACAGCGTCGCGTCGCCGTGGATGACGTCCAGAAGGAGGCGCTCATAGGCAATTCGGCGGCGCCCTCCAGCACCCTCGTAGGTGCGCAGTAGCGACAATGAAAGGGGCAGGGATTGTAGGCGCATCCCGCCCTGGCTGAGGCCCGGTGCCTTATTCATCAGGGTCAGGCGGATATCCTCATCGGGTTGTAGGTCGATGATCAGCCGGTTGGGCGATAGGTCCTGTTCGCCAGCTTGGCCAAAAATCGAGTGGGGTACCGGCTTGAATTGGATGACGATCTGAGTCCGCTTTTCGGGCATCCGCTTGCCGGTGCGCAGGAAGAACGGCACGCCGGCCCAACGCCAGTTGTCGATTTCGGCGCGGAGCGCGACGAAGGTTTCGGTACCGCTGGCCTGTCCCCGCTCAGCTTCATAGGCCCCAACCGACTTTCCGCCGACCACACCCGCCGTGTACTGACCGCGAACGGACTTGTCCTGCACGTCCATCCTGGTGAAGCGGCGCAGCGAGCGCAGCACCTTGACCTTCTCGTTGCGGACAGAGTCCGGCTCCATGTCGGCGGGCGGTTCCATGGCGACCAGACACAGGAGTTGCAGCATGTGGTTCTGCAGCATGTCGCGCAGCGCGCCGTACTCGTCATAGTAGGGCCAACGATCTCCGACCCCTTCGGTCTCGGCCACGGTGATCTGCACGTGGTCGATGGTCAGGTTGTTCCACAGCGGCTCGAACAGGGTATTGGCGAACCGCAGAGCGATCAGATTCTGGACGGTCTCCTTGCCCAGATAGTGATCGATGCGGAAAATCTGCGTCTCGTCGAACACCGCGCCCAAGGCGGTGTTCAGATGGCGTGAGGTTTCCAGGTCGCGGCCAATGGGTTTTTCTAGGACTACCCGGCTTGCGTCCGTGACCAGTCCGGCGTCCGAGAGCGCCGCGCAGACCCGCTCATAGAGACTGGGTGATATGGCCAGATAGAAGAACGACCGTAAGCAACCTTCCAAGGCAGGCCTTAGCGCGGACGCACCTGCGGTGGTTGTGGCATCTGCGCCGACATAGGTCAGCCGCTGGGCGAAGCGCTGCCAGACGGTTTCATCCAGACCTTCGGGACGCTCGCTCAGCGTCTGGCGCACCATGGCGACATAGGCCTCACGGGTCATGTCCGTGCGCGCGGTGGCGATGATACGGAACGGTTCTGGCAGGAAGCCGTCGACGTCCAGAAAGTACAGTGACGCCAGCAGCATGCGCCGGGTCAGGTCGCCTGTACCGCCGAACAGCACGATTGCATCCGCCTGCGGCGTCTTGGGCATGACCTTACCTTCCGTTCGAAGGCCGCAGAAGCAGCCTGGCTTGGCCCTGTGCGTCAAGGGGCAGGCGGCGATCCTGCGTCATATCCATCAACAATATAGACCCGACTGGTCGAGGTCGCCTCACGGATGGGGAGGATCGCCAGGTATTCTGGCGAATTGCGCCACACCCGCGCAGCCGCGCGATCGGCAAAGCGCAGGACGACAAGCCGGTGCGGCGGCTCCGGCCCGTCGACCCGCTCCGGCGTGCCGCCGCGCACTACATAGGCCCCACCGTAGGTCGCCAGGATCGCTGGCACCTGATCGGCATAGGTCTGGAACCGGCCCGGCTCGCTGACCACAATCTCGTTGATCACATAGGCAACCATGGGTCCTCCGCTTACGCGCCGGACCGAAGATGGACCGTCGGAGATCACCTGTCCCAAAAATAGACATAAGGATTTCTTTATATCCTTCTTGATAGATGAGCGTGGCGCGGCTATAGGGGCCGCCAAAGTTGAACCCCCCATCGCAGGACATACGATGACCGACTACGTCGTAAAGGACATCTCGCTGGCCGATTTCGGTCGCAAGGAAATCAACATCGCCGAGACCGAGATGCCAGGCCTGATGGCCACGCGTGCCGAGTACGGCAAGGCGCAGCCCTTGAAAGGTGCCCGCATCGCCGGCTCGCTGCACATGACCATCCAGACGGCGGTGTTGATCGAGACGCTGCAGGCCCTAGGTGCCGACGTCCGCTGGGCGTCTTGCAACATCTTCTCGACCCAGGATCACGCGGCCGCAGCAATTGCGGCCACCGGCACCCCGGTTTTTGCGATCAAGGGTGAAAACCTGATCGAATATTGGGAATACGCCCACAAGATTTTTGAGTGGTCGGACGGTGGCTATCCGAACATGATCCTCGACGATGGCGGCGACGCCACCCTGCTCTGCGTTCTGGGCCCCAAGGCCGAAAAGGACGCTAGCGTTCTGAACAATCCGGAAAACGAGGAAGAAGAAGCCCTCTACGCCGTGATGAAGCGCTATCTGAAAGAGAAGCCCGGCTTCTATTCGGCGATCCGCGATGCCATCAAGGGCGTGTCGGAAGAGACCACCACGGGCGTACATCGCCTGTACCAGATGCATGAGCGCGGCGAGCTGCCGTTCACCGCCATCAACGTCAACGACAGCGTCACCAAGTCAAAGTTCGACAACCTCTATGGCTGCCGTGAGAGCCTGGTGGACGCTATCCGCCGTGGCACCGACGTGATGCTGTCGGGCAAGGTTGCGGTGGTCTTGGGTTATGGCGACGTGGGCAAGGGCTCGGCAGCCAGCTTGCGAAACGGCGGTGCCCGCGTGATCGTCACCGAGATCGACCCGATCTGCGCGCTGCAGGCGGCGATGGAGGGGTATGACGTCCAAACCATGGACGATGTGGCCGGCAAGGGCGACATCTTCGTCACCGCTACGGGCAATAAGGACGTGCTGACGGTCGACCACATGCGGGCGATGAAGAATAACGCCATTGTCTGCAACATCGGCCACTTCGATAGCGAAATTCAGATTGCGGGCCTGCGCAACTTCAAGTGGGACGAGATCAAGCCGCAGGTCCACCACGTGGAATTCCCGGACGGCAAGAAGATCATCGTGCTCAGCGAGGGCCGTCTGGTGAATCTGGGCAACGCCACCGGCCACCCCAGCTTTGTGATGTCGGCGTCGTTCACGAACCAGACCCTGGCTCAGATCGAGCTCTGGCAGAACGGTGCCAAGTACCCGATCGGCGTTCACGTCCTGCCCAAGCACTTGGATGAAAAGGTGGCGATGCTTCACCTGGAGAAGCTGGGCGCTAAGCTCACCAAGCTCTCCAAGGAACAGGCCGACTACATCGGCGTCACAACCGAAGGCCCCTTTAAGCCGGGACACTACCGCTACTAGAAGTCGCTCGCCTGTTTACCATTTCTAGTAGAATTCTTCTGGTTCGACCGGATTTTCCGCGCTAGGGGCGTTTTGTGCCCCTAGCGTTGATCCTTTCGTCTTTTGTGGCCGCCTCCCGGATCGGGGGGGCTGCGCAACAGTATGTGCTGGCGGCGCACAAGATCGATCCGGTGCTGGCGCCGACGGTGATGTTCGGCCGTACGCCCGCGCGCGGCGGCAAGGGCGAGATCACCCAACCCGAAGTTTTCCGCCGAATGCTCGGCGATATTGAAGCCGATGCCCTGTTCGGAACCGTCGACCTGATCATCACCGGTCACTTCTCCGATCCAGAGCAGGTTGAGATCGCTGCTGGCGTCATTGAACGGGTGCGGACGACGGACCGCCACCAAGCCTGGGGCGCGCGGCCGCTTGTGCTGGTCGATCCGGTCATGGGCGACGAGCCGAAGGGCCCATATGTGCCGGTCGACGTGGCCCGCGCCATTCGGGACAAGCTTGTGCCGCAGGCCGATTGGATCACACCCAACCTGTGGGAACTTGAATACCTGACCGACACGCGCATCCGGACAGCCGCTGAGGCCCGTGACGCGGTGCGCGCTTTGGGTCGTCCAGCGCTGGTGACATCCGCGCCAGCCCGTGAAGGTGAGATTGCATTGCTGTACGTCGACAAAGAGGAAGCGGCCCTGTTCGCCCATCCGATGTCGGCCAATACGCCTAAGGGCACGGGCGATCTCGTCACCGCCAGCTTTGGCGCAGGTTTGGTCGAGGGGCGGGATCCGCGAGACGCCGCCGAGCGAACCGCGCGCGCCGCCGCCGAGATCGTGCTGGCCGCCGGAATGTGGAAAAGTCTGGAGCTACCTATCGTGGCCATGGCCGATCGGTTGGTGACACCCACAGCCCATGTCCGTATCGAGGGTCTGTGACCCCTGAGATACATGGATTTTCGTTAGCTCGGTTCGGTGCCGTGAAGGATGTCTTCGCGGCCTCGTTCGCTGCACGCGAAGAACTGGGCGCGCGGCTCACCTTGGTCGAGGCTGGCGAGGTGGTACTGGACCTGTGGGCCGGTTCGGCGGATCGAAAGGGTGAAGTCGCTTGGGATGAGCGCACCTTGGCCCCGATCTTTTCCGTGACCAAGGCGCTCGCAGCCTTGATGATCGCCCGCCTGGTTGAGCAGGGAAAATTGGACTACCGCCAGACCGTCGCCAGCATCTGGCCAGCATTTGGACAGGCGGGTAAGGCCGCCGTCACCGTCGAGCAGGTGATCTCACACCAAGCCGGACTGCCTGGCTTTCCGGACGCCATCGACCCTGGGCTATGGACCGACTGGGATAGCCTCTGCGCCAAGTTGGCGGCGATGGTGCCGATGTGGCCACCCGGCTCGGCCAGCGGCTATCATCCTGTGACCGTCGGCTACCTGGTGGCTGAACTCTTTCGGCGCGTCGATGGCCGGACAATTGGAACGGCGTTTCGCCAGGATATAGGTGAGCCGTTCGGGCTGGATCTTTGGATCGGTCTGCCGGAGGGGGCTGAGGACCGGATAGCCGATCTGCAACGCCCTAGCGCGCTTCCTGACTTCGGCGAGATCAATGCCGCCACACGGGCGGCGTTCCTGGAGCCTTGGTCCTCGGCGGCTGGTAAGGCGGCTACAGACTATCGGCGCATGGAGGTCCCTTCCACCAACGGCTATGCAACGGCTGAGGCGCTAGCCAAGCTGATGGGCGGGCTGGCCAATGACGGGTGGCTGGATGGTGGGGAAATCCTCTCTCCCGCTCTGATCGCCGAAGCGACACGCGAACGCATTCAGGGGCAGGATCTGGTTTTGCCCTATGTCATGAGTTGGGGTGCCGGCTTCATGCGCAACGCCCCCAATTTGCCTTGGGGACCGGGAAGGCAGACTTTCGGCCACTCCGGTTGGGGCGGGGCCTGCGCCTTTGCCGACCCGGAACGACGGCTGGGCGGTGCCTATGTTATGAACAAGCAGGGCACGGCGTTGATGGGCGATCCCAGACCGAGGCGACTGTTTGAGGCGGCTTACCGCTAGCCGCGCACGAAAAAGGGCCCGCGAGGGCCCTCATCCGAAGTCGATAGTCTTTGCGTGACTTAAGCGCCGAGACCGGCCGTAGCGAAGGCGGTCAGCATGCCGACGATCAAGATGGCAACGGGGGCGAGGCGGTCGGCGAAGCGTTCGATGTTGGCGAGATAGGTCATGATCATCATCCTTAGGTTTCTCTACTGCGGCCCCGGGGAAGCGGGGTTGTCCGTCTGGACACTGTTTAGATAGCAGGATCTGAACAGTGCATAGATCAGCGATTTTGCACTTCGGCTATGCGTTTGTGCATGATGAACGGAGCCGTCTAGGTGGCGACGGTTCTAGATCGCTGCCAGACGCCCCAGGCGTAGGCCACCGCCCCGCCCCAGATGAACACAAAAGATACGGCCCTAAGCGGTGTGAAGGCCTCGCCCTGACTGAACCCGATGGCGAAGGCGATTGTTGGGCCCATGAACTGCAGAAAGCCCATCAACGACAGTGGGATACGCCGGGCTGACCAGGAGAACAGCATCAGCGGCAAAGCCGTGATGGGACCGCAAGCCAGCAGCCAGAATGCCGCTGTCGACAGACCGACGAAATGGCTCCCGCCCTGTGTCTGAAGCCAGGCGACGTACATCACACTGGGGATCGCCAGCAACAGGCACTCAATGAAGAGACCGGTCTGGGCGTCCGCGTCCACCCGTTTGCGAACTATGGCATAGGCGCCGAATGTCACCGCCAGAGCCAACGAGATTACAGGCAGGTGCCCTAACGCCACGGCTTGGAATGTTACGCCGACAGCGGCCAGGGCGATGGCGATCAGGCCAAACCGATCAATCTTTTCGCGAAAGATCAGGGCACCTGCCGCCATGTTCATCAACGGCGTGATGTAATAGCCGAGGCTACATTCCAGTACGCGGCCCGAATTGATGGCCCAGATGTAGAGGCTCCAGTTCGCGCCGATCAAGGCGGCAGACACACAGAGCCAACCCAGTACTCGGGGCCGTACGAACACCCGGAGGGCTTGGCGTCCCTGCCGGGCCAACAGGACAAAGACCAGGGCCGTCGGCGCGCCCCAAAGGCTGCGGTGGGCCAGGATCTCCCAAGACCCGACGCCTAAGCGACCGATGGCCTGAAAAACCAGCGGCACGATGCCCCAGATCAGGTAACAGGCCACACCTGCCCCAACCGCCAAGCGAGTTTCGCTGGGCGCTACGGGCGAGGACATCCTAGGCGGGCGTCTTTTGGCGGATCAGGCCGCGCTCGTGTAGCAACTCGGCGATCTGCACAGCGTTGAGCGCCGCGCCTTTTCGCAGGTTGTCAGCCACCACCCACAGGTTCAGGCCGTGCTCGACCGTCGGGTCGTTGCGGATCCGGCTGATGAAGACCGGGAATTCACCCTGAGCCTCTTTGGGGGTCATGTAGCCGGTAGGCTCTCGCTTATCGATCACATTGATGCCGGGACTTTCGCGCAGGATGTCGCGGGCCTCGTCTTCGTCCAGCGGCGTATAGAACTCGATATTCACCGACTCTGAATGTCCCACCATTACAGGCACGCGAACGCAGGTCACGGTCAGCTTGATATCGGCATCGAGGATTTTGTGGGTTTCATTCCACATCTTCTGCTCTTCGTCCGTGTAGCCGTCATCCTGGAACGTCCCGATGAAGGGAATGACGTTGAAGGCGATCTGCTTGGGGAAGGTCTTCGGCGGAGTTGCGCCCAGAACGAAGACGTTCTTGGTCTGGTCGAACAGCTCGTCCATGCCTTCCTTGCCGGCCCCTGAGACCGACTGATAGGTCGAGACGACAACGCGCTTGATCTTCGCGCGGTCATGCAGCGGCTTCAGCGCCACCACCAATTGGGCGGTGGAGCAGTTGGGGTTGGCGATAATGTTCTTGCGGTTTGCCCAGGTCACGTCGTCCGGATTCACTTCCGGCACAATTAGCGGCACATCCGGATCCATCCGGAACGCCGAGGAGTTGTCGATGACGATAGGCCCGGCAGCACCGATCTTCGGCGACCATTCTTTGGAGAAGGCACCCGAGACGCTCATCAGCACTATATCTACGGTGGAGAAATCAAACTGCGCGATATCCTCGCACTTGATAATCTTGTCGCCGAACGAGACTTCGACACCGATGGATTTGCGCGAAGCGATCGCGTGGATCTTATCTACGGGGAACTCTAGTTCCTCGAGGATGTTCAACATTTCGCGGCCCACGTTGCCCGTGGCGCCCACGACGGCGACCCGGTAACCCATCTTGCGGCTCCTAGATTTTGAGGGA
>JAYTWT010000297.1:0-2195 GCA_043743295.1 Alphaproteobacteria bacterium
CACGGATTTCGACCGGGCAGGTAAAAGCACCCTTCACTGGCGTCGCAACATCGGCTTTCAGCGTGCCGAGGCCTGCGGCGGCGAGGTCGCGGGCGATACCGCGAACGCCCAGCCAATCAGGCCGATTGGGGGTAACCTCGAAGTCGATGACCGCTTCCAGACCCAGGACATCGGCGGCCAGAGCACCGACCGCCAGATCATCGGCCAATTCCATGATGCCGTCCGACTCTTCGGCAACCTCCAGCTCCTTGGCCGAGCAGAGCATGCCGTTGGAGACCACGCCGCGGACGGGCCGCGCCTCAAGCGTCACGCCCGACCCCGGCACGTAGGCACCGATGGGGGCATAGATGGTGGTCAGGCCCACCCGCGCGTTAGGCGCGCCGCAGACGATCTCCAGGCGGCCGTCCTTGGTGTCGACCTGACAGACTCGTAGCTTGTCGGCGTTGGGGTGCTGCACCGCCTCGACGATCCGGGCGACCGAGAAGGCGGCTAGCTTGGCGCCAGGGTCCTCGACATGCTCGACCTCTAGGCCGGCCATGGTCATGGCGGCGACGACCTGATCGACGCTCGCGGTCGTCTCAAGGTGTTCTTTGAGCCAGGAGAGGGTGAATTTCATAAGACGTACTCGCGAAAGCCCTCTCCCCCTTGCGGGGAGAGGGTTGGGAGTGGGGGTGTAAGCTTGGTTCGTGGAGGTTCACACCCCCACCCCCGGCCCCTCCCCGCAAGGGGTAGGGGAGTGGCCCTGAACTCCATCAGCTCAACCCCGTCGCCGGGTTCGGCGTCTGGAAGGCTGAGAAGCCGTAGTGGTCCAGCCAGCGGACGTCGGAGGCAAACATGTCGCGCAGGTCCGGCATGCCGTACTTAAGCGTCCCCAACCGGTCCACGCCGAAGCCGAAGGCGAAGCCCTGCCATTCGTCCGGGTCCAGACCGCAGTTGCGAAGCACATTGGGATGCACCATCCCGCAGCCGACGATCTCCATCCAATCATCGCCCTGGCCAATCTTCACGTCGCCGCCGGACCGGTCGCACTTCACGTCCATCTCAGCGCTCGGCTCGGTGAACGGGAAGTGGTGTGGGCGAAACCGCGTCTCCACCACCGGGGTCTCGAAGTAGCGGGCGATGAAGGTATCCACGGTCCACTTCAGGTGGCCCATGTGGATATTGCGGTCGATTACCAGGCCTTCGATCTGGTGGAACATCGGCGTGTGGGTGGCGTCCGAGTCCGAGCGGTAGGTGCGACCGGGCACAATGATGCGGATCGGCGGCGTCTGGCTGGAGGCGATCCAGGCTGGCAGCTTGTTGTTCTGGCCTTGCTGCATCACCCGGATTTGCACGGGGCTGGTGTGGGTGCGCAGCAGCTTGCGCTGGCCGGATTCGTCCTCAGGCAGCCAGAAGGTGTCATGCATCTCCCGCGCCGGGTGCTTGGGCGGGAAGTTCAGCGCGGTGAAGTTGTGGAAGTCGTCTTCGATGTCCGGCCCTTCGGCGAGGGCGAACCCCATCTCGGCAAAGACGGTGATCATCTCGTCCATCACCTGCATGGTCGGGTGCACGCGGCCCCGACGTTCGGGCGGCGGCGGCAGGGAGAGATCCACGCGCTCGGAGGCCAATCGTGCATCTAGCTCGGCGCTCTCTAGAACAGCCTTGCGCGCGGCGATGTCGGAGGCGACCGCGTCGCGCAGGCCGTTGATCCGCGGACCCTCGACCCGGCGTTCATCCGGCGTCAGGCGGCCCAGGGTCTTCAAGAGTTCGGAAATCGATCCGGTCTTGCCCAGAGCTTCGACACGGATGGCATCCAGCGCGGCGAGATCCCCAGCATCCGCAATGCGGGCGCTCAGGTCGGATTGGAGTTGGTTTAGTTCGGTCATCGCGCTCACTTGGACTGTCAGCGCGCTTCTAAAGCAATTCCCTGATTGTCATCCCGGCCGAAGCGCAGCGTAGAGCCGGGACCCAGGGGCCGTCCGCGCATACGGTAAAACTGGGTCCCGGACAGCCGTTTTCGCGACTTCCGGGATGACAGTGAGAGAGGTCTACCCTCTAAGCCAGCGCGGCGCGAACCTTGTCGGCGATGGCCTTGAACGCGACGGGATCGGCACCGGCAATGTCGGCGAGGACCTTGCGGTCCATTTCGATCCCGGCCTGATCAAGGCCGTGAATAAACTGCGAGTAGGTAAAGCCTTCGGTGCGGGCCGCCGCGT
>JAYTWT010000298.1:0-2452 GCA_043743295.1 Alphaproteobacteria bacterium
AGCAAGCGTCGTGGTGCGGCGAGCCGCCAGCTGGTCTCGACGCGCGCGGCAACGAGGCCCCAGTCCACCACCGCGTCGGCCAGGCTGACCGCGATCCAGCCCGAGGGACCGATATAGGCGGGCCAGCTGAAGGTGTCCGGATCAGCCTCCATCAACATCTCCTGCTCATCCCGGCCCGAGGTCTTGACGCAAACGCAGGTGAGGCCGTCGCCGTGATGGTTGTGGCGGAAATAGGCGAACATCTTACCGGCCACATCGAACGCCGGAATGCCGTGCGAGATACGCTCGCCCGTCTGCGGCATGGCCAGGCAAAGAGCGCGAAGTCGGGCGCAGGCCGCGTCGGGATCAGAGCTCAACATGGTGCCAAGACTACACCCTCAGCGACCTACCACCATCGGCGCCATGCAGACGATGCAAGAGCAGGGTGCGGAGCGGGCGCTCATTCCGTAGGCAACGACGAGTCTTGCAGCATCCGCGCAATTTTCGACGCCTTCTCAAAGTGGTCCAACCTATGGGTCGATATCCACCAGGTGGCGGCCTCCATCAGAAGGATCGGGTCGTCGTTTTGGTTCTTGAAGAAGGCGTAGAACGATAGCCCAACATCCTCGCCCTTGGCGGCGATTTTGTCGCGGCAGACTCGCAGCGCCTTGGCTCGAAGGGTGGCTCTCATGCCGCATGCCCAAGGCTGGCACGTCCGCAGTTGGCGCGCACCGAGCAACGCTCGCTCTTCCGGGGCATGGTGGGGACGGGTTCAGCACACATCATACCGCGAACCCTACAACCTCGCCTATAGAGCCGCCATGGATCTCGCCACGCCCGCCGCCCGCCGCGCCTTCATCCTCCAGAACACCCGCCTTCAGTCGCCGCCGCACACGCCTGAAATCATTCTACACCTCGCCGACGAGGTCACCCCGCTTTGGAAACTGACCGAGGAGGCCCTGGCTGAGATCGGCCTGCCGCCGCCGTTCTGGGCCTTTGCCTGGGCGGGCGGCCAAGCGCTGGCGCGGTATGTGTTGGACAATCCTGAGATTGTCGCGGGCAAGGCGGTGATCGACTTCGCCACCGGGTCCGGTCTGGTGGCCATTGCGGCGGCCAAGGCGGGCGCTGCGCGCGTGCTGGCGGCAGACATCGACGGTTACTGCGCTCAGGCCCTGTCGCTGAATGCGCAGGCCAACGGGGTCATCGTGGGTTTCACCGATGTCGATCTGCTGAACGCGCCCGCGCCAGCCTGGGCCGAGGTGATCCTGGCCGGCGATATCTGCTATGAAAAACCGCTGGCCGAACGCGTTCTGGCCTGGCTAACCGCCGCCAAGGCCGCTGGAGCCACCGTGCTGATCGGCGATCCGGGCCGTAGCTATTTTCCCCGCGCGGGCCTTGTCCATTTGGCCGAGTATGAAGTGGCCACGACGCGAGAGCTGGAGGATCAGGAGGTGAAGAAGACGGCCGTATGGACTCTACCCTGACGAGTGGTTATCGTTAGAACAGAAAATGAACGATGGGTGCAAGCATGCGCAATTTTCTGGTGATCATTGGGGCCTGCATCGCTGTCGCGGGAGCGTCCACTGCGGGAACACTGTCGATCGTGGTGCCCCCGGCAGTCATGGCTCCGTCGCTGCCTGCGAACGCGAGTGTCCAGCCCGTCAGCCTGACCCGTCTGGCCGCCAACATCCCGGCCGGCACGCCCTGGCGACAAGACAATGAAGCCCCCTATTTCATGCTGCCTTGTGTGGTGAGCGGCGATGCCATCCGGTGGCTTGAAGAGGACAACAAGATCGAAGGTTTCGATAGCTTCAAGCGAATCTTCGCCGATGAGATGAAGGCTGCAGGACTGGCGATTGGCGGCGACGCCACCAATCTGTTCGAGGACCAGAAGAGCGCAGATCTCCAGGTCGGTGCGTTGGTCACGGGACTGCGGGTGCGCACCTGCATGACCGTGCCCATCGGTGGAACGCTGATCGGCGGCGCTGGCGCGATGGAGGTCGAGTGGCAAATCTTTTCCGTCAGCCAAGGTAAGATCGTTGCCCGCATCTCGACACAAGGCGGTTACGAGTTGAAGCCGATCAAAGGCGGCGAAGCGGGGATGATCATCGGCGAGGCGTTTGGCGACAACGTCAAACGACTGGCCGCAGACGACGGGTTCCGGAGGTTGGTTGTGGGGACAGCATCGGCGTCGAGCACGCCACCCATCGCCGTAGCAGGCGCATCCCTAACCTTCTCACCGGCCATTGTTACTGCCATGCCCATCGCAACCGCTGTGAAGAGCGTAGTCACCGTCTTTGCGGGTGAAGGCTTCGGCAGTGGCGTAGTGATTTCGCAGGACGGCTATATTCTGACCAACCACCACGTGGCGGGTACCAGCGGTCGGGTACGGTTGCGCTGGGCGGACGGAACCGAGACGGTCGGCGAAGTCCTGCGGGGCGATCCCAGGCGCGACGTCGCCCTCATCAAGGCC
>JAYTWT010000299.1:0-5806 GCA_043743295.1 Alphaproteobacteria bacterium
CTCAAGGGCCATGTCGGCACCATCCGGTGGCACACGCCTTCACGCACCGGCCCTCACCCTACCCTCTCCCACTCGGGCTTCGCCTCGGGGGAGAGGAGGAGGCTGGCGTTCGGCTCTGCGGCCCGTTCCGCGTCGAGGCCGCAAGGGTGTTCAACCACGAACAGACACGAAAACACGCAAAAGGGTCCGGGAGGATCGCAGGTCCGGTGGCTTGCCCGGAGTGGTCAACATTTCACTCTGACCTGTTTTTCTGCCACGCAAGCGCTGGCCACAGCCTTCGCGCAGGGGGTCACTCCACACGTCAAGATTTTCTTAAGCCAATCTGCAGCCACGTCCCCTCACCCCTTCCGGAAATACCCGTAGACCCGTGCCGCCAGCGCCTCTGAGACCCCGTCCACCTTCGCCAGATCCTCAGCGCTCGCCCTCGACACCCCCCGCGCAGACCCGAACGCATGCAGCAGCGCGCGCTTGCGGCCCGGCCCCACGCCGTCGATCTCGTCCAGGGGGTTCTTGATCATCGCCGCAGCGCGTTTGGCGCGGTGGGTGCCGATGGCGAAGCGGTGGGCTTCGTCGCGCAGGCGTTGCAGGTAGTAGAGGACCGGCGATTTCGGCTCGAGCATGAAGTAGGGTTTGCCGGGGATGAAGAAGCGTTCCAACCCGGCGTCACGGTCGGGACCCTTTGCCACGCCCACCACGGCCACGTCCTCGACGCCCAGGTCGGCCATCACCTCCATCACAGCGCTAATCTGGCCCATGCCGCCGTCGATCAGCACCAGGTCCGGACGGGCGCTGTCGTCGCCGGCCTCTTCCTCCTTGGCCAACCTCGCGAAACGGCGGCGCAGTACCTCCTTCATCATGCCGAAGTCGTCGCCGGGCGTGATGTCGGCGTCCTTGATGTTGAACTTGCGGTACTGGGATTTCTGGAAGCCGTCAGGGCCGGCGACGATCATGCCGCCGACCGCATTGGTGCCCATTATGTGGCTGTTGTCGTAGACCTCGATCCGCTCGGGCGGGGCCTCCAGGCCGAAGGCTTCGGCGACCCCGGCGAGCAGTTTGGTCTGGGCGGAGCCTTCCGAGACCTTGCGGCCCAGGGCCTCGCGGGCGTTGGTGAGGGCATCGTCCACGAGGCCGCGCTTCTCGCCGCGCTGGGGCCGGTTGATCTGCACCTTGCGGCCGGATTTCTGGGCGAACGCCTCTTCCAGCAACGCGTGGTCGGTCGGCTCATGGCTGACCAGGATCAGCTTAGGGATCGGCTTGTCGTCATAGAACTGGCCTAGGAAGGCGCCTATGACGTCGGCGTCCTCGTCGCTCTTGTCGACACGCGGGAAATAGGCGCGGTTGCCCCAGTTCTGGCCAGCGCGGAAGAAGAACACCTGCACGCAGGCTTGGCCACCCTCGGCATACAGCGCAAAGACGTCGGCCTCTTCCAGGGTCTCAGGGTTGATCTGGGTCTCCTGGGCGACAGAGGCCAGGGCGCGGATGCGATCACGCAGGCGGGCGGCCAGTTCGAACTCCATTTCGTCGGCAGCGGCCTGCATGTCGTCCGACAGGCTTTGCATCACCGCCCGTGACTTGCCGCGCAGGAAGTCCTCGGCCTGTTCCACCAGCCCCGCATAGTCCGTGAGGCTGATCAGGCCAGTGCAGGGCGCAGCGCAGCGCTTGATCTGGTGCAGCATGCAGGGCCGGGTGCGGGCCTCATAGACGCTGTCAGAGCAGGACCTGAGCAGGAACGCCTTTTGCAAGGTGTTCAGCGTCTTGGTCACCGAATGGGCGCTGGCGAAGGGGCCGAAATAGTCGCCCTTGATGGTGTGGGCGCCGCGGTGTTTGCGCAGTTGGGCCGCTGGATGCTCGCGGCGGATGACGATCTCCGGAAAGGATTTGTCGTCGCGCAGCAGCACGTTGAAGCGCGGCTTCAGCTGTTTGATCAGGTTGATCTCGAGCAGAAGGGCGTCGGTCTCAGTCCGGGTGGTGACGAACTCCATCGACCGCGTCAGGTCGACCATCAGAGCGATGCGCTGGGTATGGAAACGACCCTGGGCGTACTGGATCACGCGTTTTTTGAGGGATCGCGCCTTACCAACGTAGAGCACCTCACCGTCCTCACCCATCATCCGATAGACGCCCGGCTTGTCGGGCAGACGGCGAACATGATCCTTGATCAGCGCTGCGCCGGTGAGGGGCGCAGCTTCAGCCAGGGGGATGGGCGGAGCATCGGACATGGCGGCAATATAGGCGAGTCCATCGCCAGTGCGCAGGGGGCGACTTCCGAGCGCGACGCGTTAAAGCTATGCGGGCACCGAAGAACCGACCAGTCGCGCAATAGCATCGGCGGCGCGGATCGAGGCGTTCGGCGGCTCTAGCGAGAAAGTGTAGGCGCGGCTCTCGATCTGCGCTGCGTGATAAAGATCTTGATTGGCTTCTGCAGCACTTAGGGCCGGCATCAACGCGCTAACCTCCTCGACGACGGCCCCGAAACGCCAGTGCCGATAGCTCTCCTGACCCTGCCATGACGCGCCCTGGGCGTTGAGAAAAACGCAGGGCCGTGGTGCCAGGACGAACTCATAGACTTGGCTGCTGACGTCGCCGAGATAGATGTCTGCGGCGCGCGTGTAGGTCATATCTACCGCTGCGGGGCTGGCACCGAGGTCTATATGAATGCCGGGCTGGCCGATGAACGGTGCCAGCGCCGGTATGTCGTCTGGGCTGCGATCACCAAACATCCGCGCGTGTGGTGCGAAGATCAGGTTGAAATCCTGCTGATCGGCGAACGCTTTCAGGATTTTTTCTCCCCAGCGCGGAAAGGAACCCAGCTTAGAATCGAAGTGAGGATTGTAGAGCACCACCGGACGCGGCGTCTGGAACACGGGCAATGCAGAGGCACCAAGACGCTCAACAAGGTCAAACTTTGGATAGCCGACGACCGCGCAGCGTTCCGGCGCAATCCAGCCTTCGCCGACCATACGATCTCGCTGTTTGGGACCCGCCGCGAACACCAGATCGAACCGGGCAAGTCGCGGCTCGAACGGGCCTTCACGGTCACCGGCACCATGCTGTGTGTAGATCAGCTTGGGACGTCGCACCCCCATCTGGCGCAAGGCCGCGGTCGTGCGCTCAGGTGTCACGATCGCGTCAAACCCGGCCAACCAGCGCGCGTTGGCCACCAGGATCGGTAACTTGGGCGGCACGCCTCGTCCCCTTCGAAGCCACGCGGGGCCCAATAGCCGCCAACTGATCGACGCACCGCCGAGACGGGTAATCGTCGCCTGCGCAAAGGCCAAAACCTCTGGATCGGTGGCCGCGACTGTGACGGCAATCTCGGGTGCCCCGCGCGCCAATTCGAGCGCTGCCGACAGCGAGTGCATCACCTGATGGACCTGGGCGATGTAGAGGAAGCAAACGCTGGTTGAGCGCCCGCGACCTGGAACGGCCACCTCGCTTGATCCCGGTACAGCGCGCACCTTAGGCAAAGAAATTACGTCCGCAGGCTCACGGCTCGACACCGTCTGGATCGCCTCATCAAGAGACGAATTCAACGTCGCGTCAAAAGTACTATTCAGATCTTGAATGCGCCGGCTCCCAACCTCTCGAACACGGATTTCGTCAGTTTCACATAGCCGCGCTTCGGGTCATGAAAAAACATCGGTCCCTTGATCCGGTTGGGATCATATCCGTCAGTCACCAAATCCAGCTTGCGGATCTTCATCGTACCCGTGGTTTCGATGGCCGGCAGCAACCGCACGAACAAAGGCTGAGCGTAGGTCGGCATCTCACGGGCCACATGCTCTCCGAACGCTTGTGCATCGAACGCACCATCGACGACAAGCGCTGCCATGCCCGCGCGACCTTCCGAACCCTCCACCGGAACGCCATAGACCGTAGCCAGTTCGACGCCCTGGAACGCCTGCAACCGCTCCGCCACCTCGCCGGTCGACACGTTCTCGCCCTTCCAGCGGAACGTGTCGCCGATCCGATCGACGAAGTAGAAATAGCCGTCGGCGTCGGTCTTCATCAGGTCGCCGGTGGCGAACCAAGCGTCGCCCCGCTCAAACACATTCGCGAGCACCTTCTTGTCAGACTCGGCGCGGTCAAGGTAGCCGGAATACTCGGCGCGGACGTCGCTGCCGACCTTGCCCACACACTGGCCGACTTGGCCCGGACCGCACTCGATGCAGAGGCCGTTCGCGCTGCGCACCACCGCCTCGGTCTCCAGATCGTACTGGATCAGACGCATGTTATAGCGCTTGCGCAGCCATGGCGGGACGCGGCCGATGGCCCCCTCGCGGCCATCGAAGTTGAACATGCTGACGTTGCCCTCGGTGGAGCCGTAGAACTCCAGGATGTCGGGGATCCGGAAGCGCCGCTTCAGCGTCGGCCAGACGTCGGGCCCCAGGCCGTTGCCGAACGCCAGGCGCAGCTTATGGCGGGTCTCGTCAGGGTCCTCCGGGTGGTTGACCAGATAGCGGCAGAGCTCGCCGATGTAGACGAACATCGTGCAACGTTCCTCGGCGATCTCCCGCCAGAAATGGCTGGCCGAGAATTTTCGCCGCAGCACCACCGACCCGCCATTGAGCAAGGCCGCGCCCAGACCGCAGAGCCCACCCGTCGCGTGGTAGAGCGGTAGACAGACATAGATCCGGTCGTTCTCAGTCGCCCCGGTCGCCCCGGCAAAACCGCGCATGTAGAGCTGGGCTCGCATGTGGGTGATCCGCGCCGCCTTGGGCAGGCCAGTGGTTCCCGAAGTATAGATCAGCAGGGCGGTGTCAGCGGCGGTCATGTCGCCGCGCACCGAGCGGTCTGGCGGTAACTGGCTACAGCTTTTCAGCGCCTGGACCAGATCGCGCTGATCACCGTGCGCCGGACCCAGCACCCACTGCTGAAGCGGCCGATCCACCAGCGCTTTGGCCTGCTCAAACACGGGCGAGGTCTCAGCGTCCACAAGGATGTGATTGGCGCCGGAGATGTTCAAGCTGTGGGCCAGCGGCGCACCGGCCAGTTGGTTGTTGATCAGGGCGGTGACCACACCCACCTTTGACAGACCGTACCAGATCGGGAAATATTCCAGTCGGTTGGGCATGAAGAGGGCCACTACTGCACCGCGCCGCAGGTTCAGTCCCTTGGCCCAGTGCGCGTATCGGTTGGCGATGGCGTCCAACTCGCCGTAGGTGACGTTGCGGCCTTCGAAAGTCATGGCCGGTCGGGTGCGGAACTTTTCGACCGCCGCCTGTAGGTCGTCACAGATCAGGTTGTCGCTGTCGCGGGCGATGGTCTTCACCCGCCCGAGGGTGCGGTTCAGATTGCGCATGAAGCGCCAGTCCCGCTTCAGCCTAGCTTCGAACCGCATTCCATCCTCCGGCAACCGTGCCAGCTTGGCGAGCGCCGCGCCCGGTGGTCAAGCGGCGTCGCGCCGCAAAATCTGGCGAAACGCGTTCAGATCAAGTCCCGCAGCCATGCCACCAGCGGCGGATCAGCCGGCGGCATCGGGTATTTGTCCATCTCGTTCGGCTTCACCCAGGCCATGGCCCTGTGCTCGCGCAGGGTCGGCATGCCGTCCCATCGCCGGATCAGGAACATCGGCATCAGCAGGTGGAAGGCCTCATAGTCGTGGCTGGCGAACACGAAGGGCGCTAGGCAACTCTTGGTCACCTTGATCCCCAGCTCCTCGTCTAGTTCACGGATCAGGCAGGCCTCAGGCGTCTCACCCGCCTCTACCTTGCCGCCCGGAAACTCCCACAGTCCCGCCAGAGCTTTGCCCTCCGGCCGCTGACAGATCAGCACCCGCCCATCGATGTCGATCAGGGCGGCGGCG
>JAYTWT010000300.1:0-14769 GCA_043743295.1 Alphaproteobacteria bacterium
ACCAGACTATAGCCACATCTGTAGGGTGCTTAGGCCAGGACCAAAAGTGGTGCCTAGAAAATCATGCTTCATGCAGATTGCGCCCACCATAGTGCTCAAGATTTGAGCAGCCGCTTTCGGCTGCAGCGGATGACAGGTTGGGGCAAGGCGGTTAGACCCGGCAAGAGGCGAGGGGTGTTGTCAAAGGATTCGCGCGTGAGCCGACTGCTGTACGCCGCCGCGATTGCCTGGACCGTCGTTGCCGCAGGCCAGGGCCACGCGGCAGAGCCGAAGGCTATGTTGGAAGGCGAGATTTCGCCCGATCTCAAACTGATCATCGAGCAAACGATCGGATCGACCGATCGCCCGGTTGAAAACCGCTTCGAGGCTCGACGTCGCGCGCGCGCCGCAGCTGAAGACGCCATCGCTGTTCTAAGAGCTGAGGGCTACTACGCCTATTCCGTGTTGCCCGACGTTGCAGACGCGGACCCGCCAAGACCTCTGGTTCGGATCATGCCTGGGGTCAGATTTGTAATTCGCGATCCCACGCTTGTGTGGCGCGGCGCGGCGCCGGACACCGGGGTGGTGGATCAGGCGGTGTCGGCCCTGGAGCTACCATCAGGTGCGCCTGGACGTGCTGCGGACATTCTCGCGGCCGAGGGTCGCCTGGTGGCTGTTGTGCAAAAGCGCGGTTACGCCGATGCGGAGGCCGAACCCCGCGACGTGCTGGTCGATCACGCCGACACCTCAGTTCGACCAACGTTCAATATCCGCGCCAGTGCGCTGGTCCACCTGGGGGGGTTGGACATCCAAGGCGATCAACACACCAGCCCCAGTTATCTGCGCGGTTTGGCACCGTGGAAGGCGGGTGCGATCTACGATCCGGAGGTCGTCGCCGAGCTGGAGCGTCGCCTGTCTGAGACCGGCGTCTATGACGCCGTCACCGTGGCCCTGTCGCCACCGGCTGCGATGGGTAGCGATGGACAAAGGCCGGTCATCGTCAGTCTCTCGGCGCGCAAGCACCGCACCCTCGAAGCCGGCGCAAGCTATTCGACCAGTGAGGGGGCGGGCGTCAACGCGCGCTGGACCCACTATGATCGCTTGTCGCGGGCCGACACGATCGGGCTCTTCGGCCAAGTCTCCAACCGCGACACGCGGGCTGGCTGGGAGGTATCGCTCCCGCATTGGCGGCGTGGCCAGCAGACTCTGAAGACCGGGTTGCAAGCCTACAGGGTGCAAACGGACGCCTTTGACGAAACCGGCATTGGGATCAGTGCAGACGTAACACGGCGCTACAATCGAACCTCGAATGCGACGCTGGGTGCCTCGCTTGACTATAGTCAGACTGACGAAATCCGTGCCCGAACACTGACCTCGTTGGGTCGCGACCTGATAACCATCGCTGCGCTTGGAGATGTGGTGCTGGATCGCTCCGATGATCCGCTGAATCCGTCGAAGGGCTGGCGGGTTAGCGGCCGTGTCGAGCCGACGTTGATCCTCGGCGACACGAACCTGCCCTACCTTCGCACCGTCGCACAGGCCACCTACTACATTGCGCTTGACCCCGAAGCGGCCACTGTGATTGCAGGGCGACTGCGCTTGGGCCGGATCCTAAACGGTCGCGTTGAAGACATCCCGGCCTCGCAGCGCTTCTTTGCGGGCGGAGGCGGGTCGGTTCGAGGGTTCTCGTTCCAGGGCGTTGGTCCAAGGCTGTCGGACAATTCGCCGCAAGGTGGCGTATTCTTGATGGAGTCATCATTGGAGGTCAGGCGCAAATTGACCTCGACTTGGGGCATGGCTGCGTTTGTGGATGCGGGCGCTGTCGGGTCGGGCGGCCCGGTGGATTTCAATGACCTTGCGGTCGGGGCGGGTCTCGGCGTGCGTTACAATCTAGGTTTCGCACCAATCCGGGTGGATATCGCAACACCTCTCGTTCGGCGTCGGGGCCAGGCGCTATTCCAGCTTTACGTCAGCATCGGCCAAAGCTTTTGACGGCACCTGACGCCTCTACCCCCAAACTGCGCGCTGGCCGTTGGCGGTGGCTGGTGGCCGGGTTGATCGTGGCCTTGCTTCTGACAGGTGTTGCGGTTCGCTACGCGCCCCTCGTTCCAGGGGTCCGTCACTTGATTGAGCGTCAGTTGGACGGCCTCCGCGTGAACCGCCTGGGCACTTTGAACGTCGAAGGCCTGAGCGGTGATCTTTGGCGGGACCTAAGCGCTAGGAGGGTCACACTCCGGGACCAGCAAGGGGTCTGGCTTGAGGCTCGCAATGTGCGACTGCTCTGGAGTCCGGGCCGGCTGCTAAGTCGCAGGTTCGACGCTGAGCGTATTGAGGTGCAGAGCCTGCGCGTGTTTCGGCAGCCCGTACTTCTGCGTGCGCAGCCGCAGCGAGACCTCCCGGTGTCCATTCGCGTCGGTCGGTTCCAAACTCAGTTGTTCTTAGAGCCCGCGTTCGCCCGGCAACGCGGCCAATACGCCATGCTGGCAAAGCTGGATTGGCATCGGCGTGGGCAACGCACGTTTCAGGTGCAAGGGTTGAGTGAGCTTCGCGCTGGAGACCGCTTTGCGCTGGACTTCGCGCTCAGTCCACGCGGCGCGCTGGCGTTCACGGCGAACGCGAATGAGATCCAAGGCGGGGCGCTGGCGGGCGCGATTGGACTGCCTGTGGACCGGCCGTTTCGCGTGAACATCCGGGCACAAGGCGCGATCCCTGAGGGGCGCTTTGTGGCGACTGTCATGTCCGGCACTACAATGCCGCTGAAGGCCGACGGGGCGTGGGCGCCGACGGGCGGGCAAGCTCAGGGACGTATCGATTTGACAGCGTCTCGTCTCACGGCTGCCTTGGCGATAAGACTTGGAGCAGAAGCCGGATTCAAGGTTTCAGGTCGTTCCGTTCGGGAGGGCTGGTTTGACTTGGATGGCGAGTTGAAGACCGAAGCCCTGACGGCGCGCGCGTGGGGCCGTGGTGATCTTGGCAGAGGACAGACCGCGCCCGAGGGACTTCAGATCTCAATTGCCGCGCCATCTTTGGGGCGTATTGCGGGCCGCGTTGGTCTCGGAGAATGCGGGTTGCAAGGGCGTGTGACGGGTCAGATGTCCCAGTGGCGTTTCATTGGCACCGGCACGGCTTCACAGATCGCGTTGGGCGGTTACGGCCTGGCGAGGGTCGCCGGGCCGGTCGAGTTCAGCCATGCGAAGGGTGGATTCGGCCTGCGGATGAAACTCAGCGGGTCGGGCGGGCAGGGTAGTGGATTTGCCGCTGCACTTCTCGGCGGCGCACCGACAGCCGCGATTGAGGGCGAACGGCTCAGCAATGGGCAACTGATGCTCCGCCGGCTGGATGTGGTCGGACGAGGCCTTAGATTTACCGCTAGCGGCGGTCGAACCCTGCTTGGTGCCGTCGATCTGAAAGGTCAGGCGCAGATATCAAACTTGGCCGCCGCCCGGCCCAACGCCGCCGGATCGGCGATTGTCGAAATCTCAGCGTCGCAGGCACGCGGTGAGGCCCCGTGGAACCTTACGCTCGAGGCAAAGGGCAAGGGATTGGCGTTCGGCCTAGCCGAGTTGGACCGGCTCGCCGGGCGCTCACCTCGTCTCCAAGCCCAGGGTAGTTGGTCCGACGACACGTTGACCCTTCGCCGCGCGCAGTTTGACGGGGCGGCTTTCGATGGATCTGCGTCAGGCATGGTCAGCCTGGAGGCCGGCATCGATCTTGACGCGACATGGTCGGCATCCGGTCCCTTCCGCGCAGGGCCATTAGAAATCGCGGGTCAGGTCAAAGGCACAGGGCAGGCGAGAGGCGCGTTCGGTGCACTGCGGTTGGATCTGGTTGCGCTGATCGACCAGATCGATGTGCCGCAGTTGCCCCTGAAAGACGGTCGTCTGACCTTGACGGTTGAGCAGCGCGAGAACGGTGCGGCGGCTAGCGTCGCGCTCGTTGCGGCCAGCACCTATGGACCGGCTCGCGCCCGATCTGAGTTGAATTTTGTGCCCGGGGGCGTCGACCTGACGGATCTCGCGCTGGAGGGTGGTGGCCTGAAAGCGGCAGGGGACCTGTCGCTTCGGCGTCGCAATCCCTCGACCGCGAACCTCAAGCTCAATGTCGGACCGGGTGCCTTTCTCGATGCAGGCGAGATCAATGGCGCGGTGCGGATCGTAGAATCTGCTGCGGGCCCGAGCGCGAGCTTGGACCTGCGCGCAGAGTCTATAAGGCTCAGAGGCTCCAGTGTGGCCATCCGGCAGGCACGCATCACGGCGGACGGGCTGCTCGCCAAGCTGCCCTATGCTCTGCAAGCGCGCGGGGCTTCAGGTCAGGGATCGTGGACGGTCGATGGCGGCGGGTATCTCCGCGAGGAGGCGCAGGACTATCTGGTCACGCTGGAGGGCCGGGGTGTCCTCGGCGGACGCGATCTTCACACGACCGAGCCTGCGGCCTTTCGGTTTGGTGGCCCGGAGCGGACGGCACGCGTTCGTCTGACCGGATCGGACGGCGGACAGCTTAGCCTGGACGGCAAACTTCAGGGTGACGAGGCCGACGTCCGCGCCAAAGTCACCGCAATGGGGCTCAATCTCTTCGATTCCGACTTCGACGGCCTAGTGGATGCGAGCCTTGTGCTGCAAGGCCGTGAGGGCCGCCTCACGGGTGCCATGGACGCCAAACTCAGGGGCGCACGCGGTCGCGGGACCCCCGCCGCTCAGGGTATTGACGGCGTGCTGAAAGCGCGGCTGGCGGCGGACGCCTTGACCTTGGATCTTGTATCCTCCTCCGCTCAAGGCTTGGCGGCGAACGCCACGGTTACTCTGCCGACCGAGAGTTCGGTAACGCCGCTGCGGCTCGCCATCGCGCGGCAACGACCCATGCAGGGCCGATTCTTCGCCGAGGGTGAGGTGCGTCCGCTCTGGGAGTTGGCCATCGGCGGCGAGCGAGCGCTGTCCGGGTTCGTCCACACTGAAGGGACGATCGCGGGAACTCTGTCGAAACCGGAGGCCACGGGCCGGATCACGGTGGCGCGAGGTCGCTTCGACGATGGCTCCAGCGGTTTGACCCTACGCGAGGTGACGCTCGCGGCAACGTTCAACCAGGATGCGGTCAGCGTGACGGAGGCACGGGGCGTTGACGGGCGAAGCGGTCAGCTCAGCGGGCAGGGCCGCATCAGTCTGGCACCGAATGGCGTATCGAGCTTTAAGTTAGATCTGCGCGCCTTCCGGCTGATCGACAATGAAACAGCGGTTGCGACCGCCACTGGACAAGCAACAATCAATCGTGCGGCTGACGGCAAGGTAAAGCTCAGCGGAGATCTCAGCATTGATCGCGCGGACGTCGCCGCAGATCCCCTTGCACCGTCCGGGGTTGTGGCGATGGAGGTTCGCGAGGTGAACCGTCCCGAGGACCTGCCCGTTGCTTTCGCAGGGGCACGCAAACGCGGCCAGGGGTGGGCTTTAGACATCAACCTGAAGGCACCGCGGCGGGTGTTCCTCCGCGGACGCGGCCTCGATATGGAGCTTGCTCTAGACGCCCACGTGGGCGGGACGACCGCCAATTCCAACTTAACCGGAACGGCCCGCGTTATTCGTGGGGACTATGATTTTGCTGGCAAGCGCTTCGCCTTCGATCAAACCGGTGTCGTGTTTCTTTCCAGCAAGTTGGAAAATGTCAGACTTCAACTGGATGCGGTGCGCGAGGATCCCTCGCTGCGGGTGACCGTTCGTATCCGCGGGACGGCAGCGAAGCCGGATGTCACCCTGGCCTCCTCGCCAAGCCTGCCGAATGACGAGATCCTCTCAAAGGTGCTTTTCGAGCGCTCGGCCTCACAGCTTTCGCCGGTAGAGGCAGCGCAACTGGCATCTGCGCTTTCGTCGCTTACCGGTGGCAGCGGACTGGATGTGATCGGCAACTTGCGGAGCTTCGCGGGTCTGGACCGACTGGCTTTTGGCGGCGCAGATCTGGCGGGCGTTACGGTCTCGGGCGGCAAGTACCTGACGGACGACGTGTACATAGAACTTACCGGCGGCGGGCGGGGTGGACCTTCGGCGCAGGTCGAGTGGCGTATCCGCAAGAACCTTTCGATCCTTTCGCGGCTGAGCGGCCAGAGCGGGAACCGCATCGCGGTGCGTTGGCGCAAGGACTACTGAGCGGGCAGCGCGGCCCTGACCTGGCTGCCGTGCGTCAAAACGGTGTCCGAGGGAAGAATGGCATCGATTGCGAGGTCATCCGCGGCCTCAAGGTCGACGTATACACGCGTGAAATCACTCAAGGTCGTGTCGAGCAAGGTCCGGAACGAGGGGATCGCGAAGTACGCCTGCTGAAAGTCATCGATGCGGTAGGGCGTACGCATCACCCGTGCGAGATCGAACCCGAGACGGTTGGGCGAATTGCTCTCCAGAGCGAAAACGGTTTCAGCGTAGCTCGACACAATGCCTGCACCGTAAATGCGCAACCCGTCGGGCGTCGCCAGCAGACCGAACTCGACCGTGTACCAGTAGAGCCGCGCCAGATGGTGAAGTTGGCCTAGGCCCAGTGCGCGCAGGCCGCCACGTCCATACGCCTGCATATAGTCTGCGAAGATCGGATCCGTCAGCATCGGCACGTGGCCGAATACGTCATGAAAAATGTCGGGCTCTTGAAGATAATCCAATTGATCGGCAGGACGGATGAATTGGCCCGCCGGGAACCGTCGGTTGGCGAGATGATCAAAAAACACAGCATCGGGCACCAATCCCGGCACAGCGACGACGGTCCACCCCGTCAGAGCCATAAGTTCATGATTGACCCGCTGAAAATCTGGGATTCCTGAGCGATGTAGATCTAGCGCTTCGAGGCCGCTCAGGAATGGATCGCAGGCGCGCCCCGGCAACAGCCCGGCCTGACGCTCGTAAAGCTCGATCCAGAGGTGGTGTTCCGCGTCGGAATAGCGGTCCCAGCCCTGGTTGATCGTCCAGTCAGCGTGCGCACCGGTCGGCGGAGTGAGGTCGGCAGAATTCATCCCCGCAGGATGGCGAGGTTCGTCAGGCATTTCCGTCCGAAATTCGCGCGGATATGCACGCCGCCCGGCAGTTTGATGCGGATCGCGCTTTGAAACGCTGCGCTAATGCCCGATGCCGGGGCGCAGCTTGTATTGGCCTTCGTCGAAGGTCTCGAAGATCAACTGAGCCTGCGGGTGTCCGACCGGTTCGCCGGTATCGTCTGGCAGCAAATTCTGCTCCGACACATAGGCCACGTACGAGCTTTCCTCGTTCTCAGCCAGCAGGTGATAAAACGGCTGATCCTTGTGCGGACGAATGTGCTCGGGGATCGAGAGCCAATAGTCCTCGGTGTTGGCGAACATGGGGTCGACGTCAAAAATCACGCCACGAAACGGGTAAACCCGGTGGCGAACAACCTGACCGATCATGAATTTGGCGAGCCGGGTATCCATGACCAAGAATCTACACCCTTTGTGCTGACTGGAATGTGAACGTAGTGTCGCGGCCAGTTCATACAAGCGTCGTCTTCCGGGCGGGGCCTAGGCTTGCTACTATAGCCTGGAAATCAGGCGCGCTACCGGTTGGCAGCGTCTGCGAGGGCGAAAGATAGTCCATGATTGAGGCGCCGCGCGCGCCCGGTGCCGCGTTTCGCGGTCGGGAAAAGCCATCGGTCGAGCCGCGATGCTATGCAGCGCTGGACCTTGGGACAAACAACTGCAGGCTGCTTATTGCGACTCCGACGCCGCAGGGCTTTCGGGTCATTGAGGCCTATTCTCGAATTGTGCGACTGGGCGAGGGCCTGTCTCAGAGCGGGCGGTTGTCTGAGGCCGCCATGGAGCGGGCGCTCGCGGCGCTGAAGGTGAGCGGGGAGAAGGTTCGTCGGCGCGGCGTCGTCAAGTTCCGCGCTATTGCCACTCAGGCTTGCCGAGCGGCTGCCAATGGCCAAGCTTTCGTCAATCGCGTGGCCAATGAAACCGGCGTGAAGTTACAGGTGATCAGCCCGCACGAGGAGGCACAGCTGTCCGTTGGCGGATGCCTCAATCTACTGGATAGCAGCCACGAGGCCGCGTTGGTGGTGGATGTAGGCGGCGGGTCGACGGAACTCTCCTGGGTCGACCTGAAATCTCACATTGCGGGCTCGATGCCTCCGGTAAAAGCTTGGTTGTCGGTTCCCATCGGTGTGGTGACCTTGGCGGAGCGGTTCCCGGAAGGTGCAATCGCCACCGACGAGTGGTTCCGCCGTATGGTCGATCACGTGAAAGCCGAGATCGCTGCGTTCCGCCGCGCCGATCATCTCAAGCCGATCTTCGAGGCTGATCGGGCCCATATGGTGGGGACGTCTGGCGCGATCACCAGTTTGGCGGGCATGCACCTGCGGCTGCCCAGATACGACCGCAACCGCGTCGATGGCATTTGGATGACGCGGGGCCAGTGTGACGCTGCCGCAGCGGACCTCTTGGCGCTGAGTGCGCTCCAACGCGCCTCCCAGCCGTGCATTGGCCCGGACCGCGCCGACTTGGTCCTGGCGGGCGCTGCGATCCTGCAAGCAGTCCAAGAGCAATGGCCCTGCAACCGTGTCCGTGTCGCGGATCGTGGCCTGCGGGAGGGTATCTTGCTGTCGCTGATGGCTGAACGCGGACAGCGCCGCCGCAAGCGCCGCCGTGGCCGTGGCGGGGCAAAACCAGTGGCGAGCACACCATGACGGAACCGCCGCGCAAGCGTATGGTCAAAGCCCCGACCGGTGGGATCGAGGGTGGTCGTGGCAAGCCCGCGCGCCTGAAGACCGCCAAGCAACGCACACCTTCGCAACAGGCTTGGCTCTCACGTCAGGTCAATGATCCGTTTTCGGCCAAGGCCCGCGCCATGGGCTATCGCAGCCGGGCGGTGTTCAAGATCAGTGAGATGGACGATCGGTTCCACTTCCTGAAGCCCGGCGCACGCGTGGTTGACCTGGGTCTGGCACCCGGCGGTTGGACACAATACGCCATCCAGAAGGGCGTCACCCATATCGTGGGCGTTGACCTGCTCCCGGTCGATCCGCTGCCGCCCGCCCAGATCGTGCAGATGGATTTTACCGACCCGGCCTGCGCGCCGTTGCTCATTGAGCTGTTGGGCGGGGCACCTGACGTGGTCCTTTCAGACATGGCGCCCAATACGGTCGGTCATCGTGAAACAGACCATCTGCGCATCATCGGCCTGATCGAGGCGGCCATCGAGTTCGCGCTGACGGTGCTGAAGCCGCGCGGAGTCTTCGTGGCAAAGGCTTTTCAGGGCGGCGGCACCGACCGATTGATCGCCCACCTGAAACAGCATTTCACCGAGGTAAAGAACGTCAAACCCAAGGCCAGCCGCCAGGACAGCTCCGAGGTGTTTCTCGTGGCGACGGGGTTCAAAGGCCGATAGGCGCGTTCGCGACGCCTTAGTGGTCCAGCATATCGATGCGGGTTCAAATTGCTGAAGTGATGACTTGACTATTCTTTTCACGTCACATTACTGAAGTTCCGACTTCATCAATCAGGCCTGCCATGACAACGTCACCGGTTATCCACGACACTTTCGTCCTCACTCGCGTTTATCCGCAGCCGCGTGAGGCCGTGTTCCGCGCCTTTTCCGACCCGGCGACCAAACGGCGTTGGTTCAGCGAGAAAGCCGAAGCCTTCGAGATGGATTTCCGGGTCGGCGGGACCGAGCGCAGCCTCTCGCGGCTAGGGGATCAGTCCCCGTTCCTAGGCGTGGCCCTGACCAGCGAGGGTCAATACGTGGACATCGCGCCGGGTGCGCGCGTGGTGATTTCGGCGACCATGGATATGGGCGAGCGCCGGATCTCAGCGGCATTGCACACCTTTGAGTTCCGCGCTGTAGCGACAGGAACCGAAGTCGTCTTCACCCATCAGGCGGCTTTTTTCGAAGGGTCGGATGGGCCGACGATGCGCAAAGGCGGCTGGGTGGTGCTGCTCGATCAGCTAGACCGGGTCCTGTCGGCGTGACCCCTGTACAGGCAACGGTAGACATTGATCGCGTGTTCTATGCCTTGGGCGACCCGACTCGACGCGCTATCCTGGGTCGGCTGAGTGAGGGACCCCAATCGGTCTCCGGATTGGCCGGACCGCTTGCTATCACCGTGACCGCCGTAGCACAGCACCTTCAGGTGTTGGAATCCAGCCGCCTGGTGTCGACCCAGAAAGCCGGTCGCGTGCGGACCTGTAAGATCGAGCAGACCGGTTTCGTCGCGGTTGAGCGATGGGTGGGCCAGCACAGGTCCATATGGGAACAGCGGCTCGACCGTTTGGGCGCGGTGTTGGCCGAAGACTAAGCGTTCGGAGGTTCGAGCGTCATTGCGCCCTCTGCCACCAGCCAAAGCTTGAAACGATCCAGCGCCCGGCTCTCGCTGCCCGGCGTGGTGAGGATCGCGAAGGCGCTCTCGGATCGTCGAAATCCAAGGGGGGCCACCAGTCTCCCCTCGGCGATCTCACGCGTGCAGAGCGGCCACGATACGACCGCGGCACCAAGCCCGGCCAAGGCAGCGTCCATCGCGAAGTGCACGTGGGCGAAGGGCCGCTCGACGGCTTGCGGCAGTTCGATTCCAGCCAATTCGGCGAAGATCGGCCAGGCTTCCGGATGCGTGGCCGCCGCCAGACGGGGGGCTTTCAGGGGATCTTTCTCAGCAGGTCCGGGCGCGATCACGACGCCGAGCGCATTGCCGATGAACGGCGTACAGTTGGGGTCGGCGAGGCGACTCTTGGGGACGATCCGCACGACCGCTTGTGCCCCGCGGTGCGCGGTCGCGTGGGCGGCGAGCTCGGACAGGTGCAGGCGAACTTCTGGGTGCGCGGACTGGAAACCGGCCAATCGCGGGATCAGCCATTTGACCGAGATGCTGGCGTTGACCGCGATGTGCAAGTCCTCGCCGCCGACCCGTAGCCGTCGCACCGCGGCGGCGATCTGGTCGAACGCCTCGGTCAAGGGGGGCAGGAGGTCGCGACCCGCCTGGGTCAATTCCAGGCGGTGTTTTGGCCCGGCGAACAGCCGTACGCCCAGTGCGCGCTCCAGCGCCTTAACCTGGCGACTGACGGCGGAATGGGTGACGTGAAGTTCTTCGGCCGCCAAGGTCACGCGGCCGGTTCGCGCCATCGCTTCGAAGGCTCTCAGCGCGTTAAGAGAGGGAAGGGCCCCCAATGTGATTTTATCGAACATGTGAAGGCTAATAAGTCGATTTTCGACTTCTCTCAATTCCGGCACTTGCTGGTCATGGAAGACCACATCCCCGAAAACACTATCGCATTCGTCGACTATGACCGCGTGCAGCATCCGGTCTACGCCAAGGGCCGCGCTCTCCCGCCCGACGCTATCCAACGGCATATGGACGCGTTTGCGCACTATCTCCCGCCCGAGCGACCGCTAAGTATCGTTGATCTCGGTTCGGGAACCGGCCGATTCAGTCCGGCCCTGGCCGAGGCTTTTGGTGGACCCGTTCATGGCGTCGAACCCGCCGCAGGTATGCGCGCTGTCGCAGACGTGGAGGCGTCACATCCCCGGGTGCGCTACGCAGTTGGCGACGCGGCTTCGATCCCACTTCCTGATGCGTCCATAGATCTCGTCCTGATGTCCTTGTCGTTCCACCACGTGCCCGACCAGGCGATCGGCGCGCGGGAAATTGCCCGTGTCGTCAAGCCCGGTGGACGGGCGATCCTGCGCAGCACCTTCAGGGATCGCATCCCCGACATATGGTGGCGCAGTTACTTCCCGAGGACCTGGGAGATCGAGCGGGCGATGTTCTTTTCGGAGATTGAGGCTAGGGCGTGGTTTGAATCGGCAGGATTTTCAACCCTCGCGATAAGCCACATCGACATTCCTCCAGAGCGCGATTTAACGTCGGCGGTCGAACGGCTGAAGCTCCGCGCCTACTCTGTCTTTGAGCATATGACAGCAGCGGAACTCGATGAAGGTTTCGTGCGCCTGGACGCGGATCTCGCGGCCGGCGTTCTTCGTGGCAAGCCGACCAAGGCCGACTTCATCGTCTTCACCCGCAACTCTGATCGCTGAGGAGCTTTCCGCATGAACGCCCACGTCACAAGCCTTGCCACAGAGACCGCGCACCCCCTATACGCGGACCGCAAAATGGAGAGTCGCATGGAGATCCGTGAAGGTCTCACCTTCGACGATGTTTTGCTCGAACCCGGCGCTTCGGATGTCATGCCGACGCAGGTGGATGTGTCCACTCGGTTCACGCGCGAAATCAGTCTGAATATCCCGTTGGTGTCCGCCGCCATGGACACCGTAACCGAGAGCCGTTTGGCCATTGCTATGGCGCAGGCGGGCGGTATCGGCGTCCTGCACCGCAACCTGACCATTGAGGAGCAGGCCGATCAGGTGCGTGAGGTGAAACGTTACGAGAGCGGGATGGTCATCAACCCAATGACGATCAACCCGGACACTCCGCTCAGCGAAGTGCTGGCAATCAAGGCGCGACGCAAGATCTCGGGCTTCCCTGTCGTTGATCCAAAAACAGGACGTCTTTGCGGGATCCTGACCAACCGTGACATGCGCTTCGAAGGCAGTTCAGATGTGCCTGCCAAGACATTGATGACGCATGAGAATTTGGTCACTGTGAAGGAAGGCGTCACCCAGGCTGAAGCCCGTGATCTGCTACGCCGCCACAAGATTGAGCGCCTGATCGTCGTGGACGACGAATATCGCGCCGTCGGGCTGATCACCGTCAAGGACATGGAGAAGTCCCAGGCCCATCCTCATGCGGCGAAGGACGCGCAAGGCCGATTGCTGGTCGCCGCCGCGTCCACCGTTGGTGATGCGGGCTATGAGCGATCCATGGCGCTGGTGGACGCCGGTGTAGACGTGGTGGTCATCGACACCGCGCATGGCCACAACGCCCAGGTGGCCGCCGCGGTCCAGCGGGTGAAGCGTGAAACCAACCGCGTCCAGATTGTCGCCGGCAATGTGGCGACCTACGACGGCGCGCGGGCGCTGATCGAGGCTGGCGCAGACGCGGTGAAGGTCGGGATCGGCCCCGGCTCTATTTGCACAACCCGGATCGTGGCCGGCGTCGGCGTGCCGCAACTGACCGCGATTGCTGATGCCGTGCGTGCGGCGGTCGGCTCTGACGTTCCGATCATCGCCGACGGCGGGATCAAATACTCCGGCGACTTGGCCAAGGCGCTGGCCATGGGCGCGTCGGTGGCGATGATGGGCTCGGTGTTCGCTGGCGTGGACGAGGCTCCTGGTGAGGTATTCCTGTATCAGGGCCGCTCCTACAAGTCGTATCGTGGAATGGGCTCGGTGGGCGCCATGGGACAGGGCTCGGCGGATCGCTACTTCCAGAAAGACGTCACCGACGCCCTCAAGTTGGTCCCCGAGGGCATTGAGGGTCAGGTCGCCTACAAGGGCCCGCTCGCGCCCATCCTGCACCAAATGGTCGGCGGTCTGCGAGCAGCTATGGGCTATGTAGGCGCGCCCGATTTGGCGCTGTTCCGCGAGCGGGCGCGGTTCATCCGGATCACCAGCGCGGGGCTGCGCGAGAGCCACGTCCACGACGTGATGATCACCCGCGAGGCCCCAAACTATCCGAGCGCAGGTTAGGGTGCCGATGGCTGTTGAACTGAAGCTGCTGGGCGTAGCCGTCGTGATCGGCCTGGTCCAATTGCTCTGGGCCGCCGCGGCCGCGCGCGGTCAGCAGGACCTGACATGGGCGGCGGGTGCCCGTGATACGCCCATGCCGGTCACGGGTGTAGCGGCGCGGCTCAATCGCGCGTTCTGGAATTTCGTAGAGACGTTTCCCTTCTTCGCATCGGCGGTCCTCGGGCTAGCGGCGGCGGGTCGCCTTGGCGAGCCGCTCACGCTTTGGGGCGCGGGTCTTTATGTCGGCGCTAGGGCGCTCTACGCGCCGCTCTATGCCTCCGGTGTCCCGATGGTGCGCAGCATCGTGTGGTTTGTCTCGCTGATCGGGCTGGTCATGCTGCTCGTGGCCCTTCTCAGGTGAATTGATGCGCGACGGCGGACGTCTGACGGCGGCCATTGAGGTCCTGACCGAGATCGAGACACGCCACAGGCCTGTCCGCTTGGCGCTGAAGGCTTGGGGCGAAGGCGCTCGCTATGCCGGCTCCAAGGATCGCGCCTTCATTTCCGGGTTGGTGCTGGATGTGCTGCGTCGCAAGCGTTCGCTTGCATGGCGGATGGGTGACGAAACGCCGCGCGCAGGCGTTTTGGCAGTGCTGCATGTCCTCTGGGGGTGGCCGTTGGATCGGCTAGCGGACGCCACCGGAGATGAGGTTCATGGCCACGGGCCCCTTTCTGATACCGAACGTAACGCGTTGGCGGCACCTCGAGATCTGGTCGGGGCCCCGGCGTCGGTTGCTGGTGACTATCCCGATTGGCTGGACGCCGAACTGACCCGGGTCTTCGGCGACAACCGCGCCGCTGAAATGACCGCCCTGGCCGAGCGCGCGCCCATAGATCTGCGGGTCAATACGCTGAAGAGCGACCCGCAACGGGCGCTTAAAGCTTTAACGCCGCTCGATGCTCAGCTTGCGGGCTTGCTGCCCAACGCCTTGCGCATCGCCGCGCCCGCTGCGGCTGAGCGGAGTGGCGCAGTTGAAGCTATCCCGCAATTCTCTAAGGGCTGGTTCGAAATCCAAGATTTGGGCAGTCAGGTCGCGGCGTCAGCGGCAGGTGATGTCAAGGGCAAGCAGATTCTTGATTTGTGCGCAGGGGGTGGCGGCAAAACCTTAGCCCTGGCGGCGGCCATGGCCAACACCGGTCAGATCTACGCCTTTGACAATGACGCGCGGCGCCTGACCGATACGATCCGTCGTGG
>JAYTWT010000301.1:0-2201 GCA_043743295.1 Alphaproteobacteria bacterium
AATTGCCATCGAGGGTTCGAACTGGTCCGTCTCCATGCAAACCCCAGCTACGACGATCTGGGCTCCGGCCGGGGCCGCCTCGATTAAGGCCTGCAAGACGCCCGGCGATCCGACGCACTCAAAGATGACGGGCTGAGCAATCGGGGTACCCATCATCCGCATCATGGATTGCGCACCGCGCGTCTTTGGCACGCCCAGGCTATCCCAGCGTTCATGCGGGCTCTCAAGGGCCGGATCGATCACAATGTCCGCACCGAGGCGCTCAGCGGCGGCTCGGCGGCGAGGTGAAAAGTCAGCGGCGATGACCGGCCCATGCCCGGCGGCCTTCAAAGCCGCGATCACCGCCAGACCAACGGGACCGCACCCGACGACCAGCGCGATGGACTTCGGCTCCATCTTGGCTTTGGCCACCGCATGCAGGCCCACGGCAAACGGCTCGGTCAGCGCGGCCTTGTCGGTCGGCAGGCCGTTGGGCACCTCCAGGATCAGCGCTTCGCTGAGCAGCATCCGCTCGGCGAACCCGCCCGGCAGTCGGTTCGAAAAACCGAGGCCCTCCATCCCGCCATTGTGCATCGTCACCGGTACGCTCACGACGCGGGTCCCAGCTTTCAGCGTCCTGGTCGACCCGGGGCCATGGTCGAGGATCTCGGCGCAGAACTCATGCCCGAACACCGTGTCGGCTGCAGGATCAAACCCATTGTCCGGTGCGCCAGCCCGGCGGCTGAGGGTGATCATATGCTCCATGTGGTGCAGGGCGTGCAGATCCGATCCGCAGATCCCACAGGCCAACGTCTTGACCAGAACCTGACCCGCAGCCGGGACCAGTTCGGCGATCTCATCACAGACCAGGCGGCGGTCTCGGCGGATAACAGCGCGCATGAAGGGTCCTCGAATGCAGCGTTCTTGTCGTTGGAGCGACTATCCCCTAACCCTCGCGCCTCAGATTCACCAGGGAACGGGCCATGAGTCTCGCCTTCATTTTTCCAGGCCAGGGCAGTCAGGCCGTCGGCATGGGCCAAGACCTTGCTCAGGCGTTCGCCGCGGCGCGCGAAGTATTTCAGGAGGTCGACGACGCGCTGGGTCAGAAACTGTCCGCCCTGATGCGCGACGGTCCTGAAGATCAGCTGACGCTGACCGAAAACGCCCAGCCGGCCCTGATGGCCGTTAGCGTGGCGGTCATGCGCACGCTTGAGCGTGAGTTCGGCATCGGTATTGAGCGGGCCGCATTTGTGGCAGGTCACAGCCTGGGCGAATACTCGGCCCTGGCGGCGGCGGGTGCGATCAGCCTGACCGACACCGCGCGCCTCTTGAAATTGCGCGGCCAGGCGATGCAGCGTGCCGTCCCGGTCGGGGAGGGCGCGATGGCGTCCCTGATCGGCCCCAAGGCCGATGTGGCCCTCGCCGAGGAAGCCGCCAAGGCGGGTGCCGCCGTTGGCGTCTGTGTCGTGGCCAACGACAACAATGCGGGCAATGTGGTGATCTCCGGCGACAAGGCTGGCGTCGAGGCTGCCATCGAGAAGGCCAAGGAACTGGGTGCACGGGCTATTCTGCTGAACGTCTCGGCGCCGTTTCACTGCCCCCTGATGCAACCCGCCGCCGACGAGATGGCCGAAGCCTTGGCTGCGGCGACCATTCTGGCCCCAAGGGCGCCCGTCGTCGCCAATATAACCGCTCAGCCCACCAACGATCCTGAAGTGCTGCGCCGCCTTCTGGTGGAACAGGTGACCGGCCGCGTACGTTGGCGCGAAAGCATGATGTGGATGGCCGAAACGGGAGGCGTCAGCCGCTTCGCCGAGGCCGGAGCCGGCAAAGTCCTCTCTGGCATGGCCAAACGGATCGCGCCGGATGCCGAGTCGACACCGCTAAACGCGCCGGCTGATCTCGAAGCCTTCGCCAAGTCGATCTAAGGAAACCCGGATGTTTGACCTAACCGGCAAGACCGCCCTGGTGACTGGGGCAACTGGTGGCATCGGTGCCGAGATCGCCCGGATCCTGCACGCACAGGGGGCCCACGTGGTGCTGTCAGGGACCCGAGAGGCCGTCTTGACCGAGCTCGCAGACCAGTTGGGCGAGCGCACCTCGGTCGCAGCCGCCAACTTGGCGGATCCCGTCGCCGTCGATGGCCTGATCGCCGCCGCCGAAGCCGCCGCAGGCGCGCCGGTCGACATCTTGGTGGCCAATGCCGGAATCACGCGAGATGG
>JAYTWT010000302.1:0-3927 GCA_043743295.1 Alphaproteobacteria bacterium
TCTAGAACCGCTGACGGGCACATACCGGAAAATCTGCCGCCGGGTCTGCTGGGCGCGCGTTTGCCGATCAAGGTGACGCGTGTGGAGAGTTTGCGCCCCGGCTCAGGCCCGCAAGTGAATGTCGGCGACCAGTCGATGTCAGGACAGCTTTGGCGCGAAATCCTTGAGACCGAGCTAGAGCCCCTTGCGCATTTTGCCGAGGGTGGTCCAGCGTGGGTGGCGCAGGATGGCTGGCACTACCTTGCCACATGGCCGGAGCCGGATCTGATGGACCACATCGTCAGTGTGATAGCGGCGGAGGCGGGCCTCGCCCTTCACCGCCCCGAGGAAGGTGTGCGGCTGCGGACCCGCGACGGCGTGCGGTTTGCCTTCAACTTCGCACCGGAAGTTCGCGCGACGCCGGCACCGGCTGGAACCGTTTACCTGCTGGGCGGTGACCAACTGCCTCCGGCAGGGGTCGCGGCTTGGCGGACAACGCCGCCATGAGCGCGCAACGCAAACGCACCCGCTTGGCCCCGGAAGCCCGGCGCGAACAGATCCTGGATGAGGCCGCGCGGCTCATCCTGAGCGAGGGCCTCCACGCCGTTAGCATGGAGCGACTGGGTCGCGACGTCGGGATCAGCAAAGGGCTAGTCTATAACTACTTCCCCACCCGTGACGCCTTGCTGGCCGAGTTGCTGCGCCGAGACCAGACCGAGTTGCGAAACCGGGGGATGGCGCAGGCCCTTGAGGCGGACAGCTTCTCGGAAATGATCCGGCAGACGACCCGGCTCTACCTTGAGCAAACCCGAGATCGAGGGGCCTTGATCGCGGCGCTGTTGTCGGACCCGTCGGTCGCCAAATTGATGGAAGAGGACAACCGGATCGATCGCGAGCGCACCATTCGATACTGCGTTCGCGCTGCCCGGCGCGCGTACGACTTGCCGCTGCCCCTGGCGATCTCTGTCGTCGATATGTTGATGGCGATTACGGGTCGGGCCGGACGGCAGGTCGCCGAGGGTTTGATAGACGTCGACCCCGCGACTGAAATTTGCGTCGAGCTGATCACCGGCGCACTGGCGAACCTCAATCCAAACCGTCAGGTTGGAACTGTATAGGCGGTCTCGCCATTATTGACGAATTGTTTAATAGTAGATACAGCGTCGAAGAGTGAACGGGATAAGTCCGATGAATCAGGTGACGGCGACAGAAGACCCACGAAGCGCCTGGATGATAGATCCTGAAGTCATCGCCCTGCGCGCGCACCTCGAAGCACACAATGGCATCAAGGGGTTGGACGTCCTGCAGCCTGGTGACACCGATCAGGCGGTCCGCCTGTTCCGCCGTGACGGCTTCGTCGTCATCGCCAACGCGTTGAACGGTGAGCAGACGGACATTCTGAGGCGCGGCTGTGAGGCGGTGGTGGCCGAGATCCTGACGCTGGACGACGACCGCGCGGGCAATCGTGGATCGCACCGCTACTCCTTCGGCGGGTCCAGCCTGACGCGTAGCCAGTTGCACCGTCCAGAGTGGCAAATGCTGTTGGGCAATCCGGTGGCCTTGGAGATCGTGACGGCGATCTTCCAGTCAACGGACTTCACGCTACGGGCGGCCAGTGGTGATTTCTGCTTGCCGGGTGCTGTTGGGTACCAGCCGCTGCACTCCGACGTTCGTGACTGGGAGAGTAGCCGGGGTACGCCGTTCAGCGCCTTTCACGATCCGCGCGGACAGCTGACCATTCGCGATCTGCCGTGCCCCTATGTCTGTGTGAACTTCCTGCCGCAAGACGTGACGCCGTTCAACGGTCCGACGCGGCAGATCCCCGGCACCCAGCATTCGCGCACGCCGATCCCTAGTCTGGCTGACGAGCCGGAGTGGATGCGGCTCAGCACCGTCTGCCCCGCGCCGGCCGGAGCGATCATGGTTCGCGATGTGCGCGCCTGGCACGGCGGCACGCCGAATATCGCAAACGCCGTGCGGTCGATCCCGAACCTGGAATTCTACGCCCCGTGGTTCCGTGAGCCGATCGTTCCGGGCATTTCCTATCGTGATGCGAAGCGGCTATCCGACCGGGCGCAGCAACTCGTCCGCTACTGCGTCGCTGATTCAAGTGAAACCCTGATCACGGGTCCGACCCTGAGAGCGCCATGAAGTACCGCAGACTCGGCAGGTCCGCGCTGCGGGTCAGCGAACTGTGCCTCGGCACCATGAACTTCGGTCCCCGGACGTCTGAGGCGGACTCCCGCGCGATCCTCGACGCCGCCATTGAGGGCGGGATCAATTTCATTGACACCGCCAATCAGTATGGCGGCCATCTGGGCGTCGGGACGACCGAGACCTTGCTGGGAGGTTGGTTGGCTGCAGACAAAGCCCGGCGGGACCGGATCGTCCTGGCCACCAAGGTGCACGAGCCGATGTCGGACGACATCAACGACCGAGGTCTGTCGGCCCGCCACATCCAGATGGCCTGCGATGCCAGCTTGAAGCGCCTGGGTGTGGACCACATCGACCTCTATCAGATGCACCACATCGACCGCACCGCGCCGATGGACGAGACCTGGCAGGCGATGGATCGCCTGATCGCTCAGGGCAAAATCACCTATGTAGGGTCCAGCAACTTCCCTGGCTGGAAGATCGCCCAGGCGAACGAGACCGCCAAAGCTCGGCGCAGCCTGGGTCTGGTCTGCGAACAGAGCCTCTACAACCTGATCGAACGGCGGGCTGAGATGGAGGTGATCCCGGCCTGTCGTGAGTACGGCCTGGGCGTGATTGCCTGGAGTCCTCTGGCCGGTGGACTGTTGGCAGGGGCGGGACCGGTGGATGTTGGCCGCCGACAAGCGGAGGGTGCACGTGCGGCGGCAGCTGAGCGGGCCGACCAACTGGGACGGTTTGCGCAGCTCTGTGAGGGGCTGGGTGAGACGCCGAGTGCTGTGGCCCTCGCGTGGGTACTGCACCAACCGGGGGTGACGTCCACGATCATCGGGCCGGCCAGCCTGGATCAGCTGTCGTCGGTGCTGCATGTGCCGGACGTGGTGCTGAGCGATGACGCCTTGGCTGGGCTCGATGCCATCTTCCCCGCTGTGGGCCCGGCACCGGAGGCCTACGCTTGGTAATGGGCTGGACTTCGGGGTTTGCTGAGGTCGCGGGCGGACGGTTGGCCTTCCACCGCACAGGCGGCGCAGGACCCGCGCTAGTTCTCTCGCACGGGCTGACCGACAATGGCCTCTGTTGGAGCCGCATGGCGCGCGCGCTCGCGCCGGACTTCGACGTCATCATGCTGGATGCGCGAGGGCACGGCGAGAGTTCGCGGAGGGCCGCTGGCGAGCGACCCAATCCTGGCCAAGACATTGCCGATGCGATCCGGAGCCTCGGCCTGACGCGGCCGTTGTTGATGGGGCACTCGGTTGGCGCGCGGGCGACGGCCCAGTTTGCCGCCGTCTTTCCGGATCAGGTGTCGAAAGTCATCCTGGAAGACCCGCCGCTGATACCGTTGATCGAGGCTTCCAAGTTGGCGGCCCGGCAGGCCGGGTTTCGCGACCACGTGGCGGCGTTTCAGGCGATGTCGGAGGCGGAGATCACCGCCAAGGGCAAGGCGGACTCGCCGCTTTGGCACGACGATGAGTTCCCCGCCTGGGCCGCCTCGAAGCGGCAGGTCGATCCGGAAGCTTTCCCGCTCTACACCTTGCCGTGGCAAGACGCCGTGGCCGGGATCAAGGCTCCGACCCTGCTGATCCGAGGCGATGCGGAGCGCGGCAGTCTGGTCACCCCCGAACGCGCCGAGGCGGCCATGGCGCTCAATGCACGGATCGAGACCGTCCATATCCGAGGCGCCGGCCACAATATCCGCCGCGAGAATTTTGCCGATATGTTGGCGGCGGTGCGGGCGTTCCTGCTGCGCGCGGCCTGATAGACCGGTTGACCTGAACGGCCTTAGGGGTAAGTCCAGCA